>JBCNOJ010000056.1:0-15989 GCA_039593925.1 Acidovorax sp. | reverse complement strand
TTCGACTCCGGCTTCGCGCTGGGCCCGCGCATCAACGCCGCCGGGCGGCTGGCCGACATGACGCTGGGCATCGAATGCCTGCTGACCGACGACGCAGGCCGCGCCGCCGAACTGGCCGCCACACTCGATGGCATCAACCGCGAGCGCCGCGACATCGAAAGTGGCATGCGCGAACAGGCCATGCTGATGGCCGAAAGCCTGTTCGACGAGAGCGAAGAGCCGCCGCCCGCCATCAGCGTGTTCGACCCCGACTTCCACGAAGGCGTGGTCGGCATCGTGGCCAGCCGCATCAAGGACAAACTGCACCGCCCCACGTTCGTTTTTGCAGCCAGCAGCGCGCCCGGCAAGGAGCATGAGCTCAAAGGCTCGGGCCGCTCCATCCCAGGCTTTCACCTGCGCGATGCGCTGGACCTGGTGGCCAAGCGCCACCCGGGCGTGATCCTCAAGTTCGGCGGCCATGCCATGGCCGCAGGCTGCACTGTGGCTGAGGAACACTTTGAGGTGTTTGAGCAAGGCCTGGCCCAGGTGGCACAGGAATGGCTGGATGCCGCCACCCTCACCCGCAAGATCGAAACCGATGGCCCCCTGGCCCCTGAATACTGCCGCGCCGACATCGTGGACACCTTGCACCGCGAGGTGTGGGGGCAGGGCTTTTTGCCGCCCACGTTCAGCGAAGAAGTGCAGGTGCTGAGCCAGCGCCTGGTGGGCGAAGGCAAGAACCACCTGTCGCTCAAGCTCATGCACCAGGGCAGCCCCATCGACGCCATCTGGTTCGGCCACACCGAGCAGTTGCCTGCGCGTGTGATGCTGGCGTTTCGGCTGGATGTGAACGAGTGGAAGGGAGAGCGCAAGGTGCAGTTTCTGGTGGAGGGGGTGCAGCTGTAGCCGCCGCACTATGGCCGCCGCCCCGGCTGTTGCCTTGGGTATCAAGCAAAAAAGTCCTCCAGCGCTTATCCCAAAAGCGCTGGCAGCTATCTTTTTTGATTTAAAGCACCGGAGTTAGAAACTCTCCCAATCGTCATCGGCGCCTTGCCCTGAGGCACGCGGCGCGGGTGGGCTTTTGGGCGCGGCGGAGGGCGCTGCAGCCGCTGGCAAGCGGGTTGCGGCCGGGGCCGCCGCTGGCTTGCTCGCCGGTTTGGCCGCGAGCTTGGCACCCGGCTGGCGCGGCGGTGCGGACGCCATCGCGGCAGCGGGCCGCGCGGCCGGGCGTGGGGCCGGGGCACTGGCCACCGCCGCCGCCCCCACATTGAACACCGCCACCACCTCCGCCAGGCGCTGCGCCTGGTCACGCATGGAGGCGGCGGCTGCCGTGGATTCTTCCACCAGCGCAGCGTTCTGCTGGGTCATCTGGTCCAGGTGCGTCACGGCCTGATTCACCTGGGCGATGCCGTCGCGCTGCTCGGTGGACGATGCCGTGATCTCGCCGATCAGGTCGCTCACGCGGCGCACGCTGGCCACGATCTCTTCCATGCTCTGCCCGGCCTGCGCCACCTGGGCGGAGCCCACGTCGACGTTCTCCACAGACTTGCCAATCAGTGTCTTGATCTCCTTGGCGGCCTCAGCGCTGCGCTGGGCCAGGCTGCGCACCTCGCTGGCCACCACGGCAAAGCCACGGCCCTGCTCGCCCGCGCGGGCGGCTTCCACGGCGGCGTTCAGCGCGAGGATGTTGGTCTGAAACGCGATGCCGTCGATGACGCCGATGATGTCGTTGATCTTGCGCGAGCTGTCGGTGATCTGCTGCATGCTGGTCACCACCTGGCCCACCACGTCGCCACCGCGCGCCGCGGCCTGGGCAGCGCTGCCGGCCAGCTGGTTGGCCTGGCGGGCCGTATCGGCCGACTGGCTGACGGTGGCGGTGAGCTGCTCCATGCTGGCGGCGGTTTCCTCCAGGTTTGACGCGGTCTGCTCGGTTCGGGCTGACAGGTCCTGGTTGCCGTTGGCGATTTCGATGGACGCAGACGACACGGAGTTGACGCCCGCGCGCACTTCCGTCACCACCCCGCGCAGGCGTGCCGACATGGCCGACAAAGAGCGCAGCATGTGGCCGAACTCGTCCTTGCGGGTGGACTGCAGCTCACGCGTGAGGTCGCCTGCGGCGATGGCGTCGATGGTTTCCACCGCCTGGTCCAGCGGAACGGTGATGGAGCGCACCAGCTTCCACGCCAGCAGCAAACCCACCGCCATGAGCATGAGCGATGTGACGATGCCCCAGATCGCATACTGAATGCGGCGGGCCGTGGCGTCGGCCCGGATCGCATCACGGCGCTTTTCCAGCGTGGCCACGAAGTTGTCTTGCGCCTTGAGGTACTGCGTGACCAAGGCCGCGAATTCGGTGTCGGCAAACTGCTTGGCACCGGCGGCATCGCCCGCGGCTTTGAGCTCGCCCGTCTTGGCGGTGGCGGCCAGCACGGACTTGCGCGCCTCCAGCACCTTGTCCAGCGCGGCCTTCTCCTCGGGCTCGGTGGACGAAGCCACGAAGCTCTCCTGCAGCTTGTTGATGTTGCCGATGATGTCCCGAACCTTGCCGCCGAACTGCTCGGCCAGCGCCGTGTCGGTGGTGACGGCCGCGCCAACGACCATGGTGACGGCCGTTTCGGTGGCACCGCGCCAGCGGATGGCCGAGGAGATGCGCGACTCGATCTCCAGCACCGAATCCAGCGCGGCCGTCATCGAGGTGTTGGCCCGGTTCTGCGCGAAACCGGACATGATCAACATGGCGATCATCAGGGCCAGAAAGGCGCCCCAAAGCTTGCGGGAAACGCGGATGTCGTCTAACTGCATGGTGGACTCCTTGGAATGGGAAGACCGTTCGCATGCAAGCCCTGCCGTGGGCCGGGACCATGCGATGACAGCCACAACACCCGATAGCCTACGCCAGCGCACGGCCTTGATCCACGGCACGCCCACCGGGACAAACCCGTAGAATGAATCGGTGACCACCTACCTGAACGCCGACCTGCACTGCCACTCCGTGGTGTCCGACGGGACCCTCTCGCCCGAGGCTCTGGCGGCCCGCGCCAAAGCCAACGGCGTGGAGCTGTGGGCCCTGACGGACCATGACGAAATCGGCGGCCAGCGCCGCGCGGCCGCTGCAGCCCATGCCCAGGGCATGGCCTACCTCACGGGGACGGAAATCTCCGTCACCTTTGCCGACACCACCGTGCACATCGTTGGACTGGGCTTCGACCCGGACGACAAACAACTGGCCCAGGGCTTGGCCGCTACCCGCGGCGGGCGCGCAGAACGCGCCAAGGACATGGCCGAGCAACTGGCGCAGGTGGGCATTCCCCATGCCTTTGAAGGCGCCCTCAAGTTTGTGGGCAACCCGGACCTGATCTCTCGCACGCACTTTGCGCGTTTTCTGGTGGAAACCGGCGTGTGCCGCGACACTTCCGAGGTGTTTCGCAGGTTCCTCACCGAAGGCAAGCCGGGCTACGTGCCACACCGCTGGGCCGCCTTGGGCGACGCCGTGCGCTGGATTACCCAGGCTGGCGGCATGGCCGTGATTGCACACCCGGCCCGCTACAAGTTCAGCGCCAATGCGGAATACGCGCTGTTTTCCGAATTCAAGCAGCACGGCGGTCGCGGCGTGGAGGTGGTCACGGGCAGCCACACGTCGGCCGAGTACGTCACCTACGCCAGCATGGCACAAGAGTTTGGCTTGGCCGCTTCACGCGGCAGCGATTTTCACAGCCCCGACGAATCCCACACAGACCTCGGCACGCTGCCGCTGCTGCCGGGCACACTCACGCCGGTGTGGGAGCTGCTGGCAGACCGCATTCAGCGGCCCACACCCTGAACGTACGCCTGAACGCACGTTGAACAAGCCATGGCCCAGTATTTCGAAGTTCACCCCGACAACCCCCAGCCCCGGTTGCTCAAACAAGGCGCCACGCTGCTGCAAAAGGGCGGCATCCTGGCCGTGCCCACCGATTCCAGCTATGCGCTGGTGTGCCATCTGGACGATAAAGACGCCGTGGACCGCCTGCGCCGCATCCGCCAAGTGGACGACAAGCACCACCTCACGCTGCTGTGCCGCGACCTCTCGGAGCTGGCCAACTACGCCCGCGTGGACAACCGCCAATACCGCCTGCTCAAGCAGGCCACGCCCGGGCCCTACACCTTCATCCTCGAAGCCACCAAGGAAGTGCCCCGCCGGGTGAGCCACCCCTCCCGCAAAACCATTGGCCTGCGCGTGCCCGACCGCAAGGGTCTGCAACTGCTGCTGGAACTGCACGGCGCACCGCTGCTGGCCACCACGCTGATCCCCGCCGGCGAGACAGAACCGCTGAACGACCCGCAGGAGATCCGCGAACGCTACGAAAAGCTGCTGGATGCCATTGTGGATGCAGGCGCCTGCCCGCTGGAGCCCACCACGGTGGTGGACCTGACCCCTATGGGCAGCGGTGGCGAACCCGAGGTCATCCGCGAAGGCCGCGGCAGTTTGCAGGCGCTGGGGCTATAGACCAGAAGCATTGCCTTGGATGTGGCTCTGCCAGTCCATGCGGATGGCTGTCACGAAGCAGCCGCTCAGGACCGCTCAGAGCTTGAACGCCCCGACCGCCTGCTCCAGATCGCGGGCCTGCGCGGTCAATGCGGCGGCCGTCGACACGGCGTTCTGCACCCGCGCCGCCGTCTCCTGCGTGGTGCCGTCCATGTGCGACACCGCCATGTTCACATGGCCGATGGCGTCGCTCTGCTCGCGCAGCGCGTGCGAGATCTCGCCCAGCAGCGCACTCACCTGGCCCACAGCGCTCACGATCTCTTCCATCGTCTTGCCCGCCTGCCCCACCTGACCCGCGCCGCTCTCGACCTGTTCGACCGACTCGCTGATCAACGCCTTGATCTCGCGGGCCGCCACGGCGCTGCGTTGCGCGAGGCTGCGCACCTCGCTGGCCACCACGGCAAAGCCGCGGCCTTGCTCGCCTGCGCGGGCGGCCTCTACGGCGGCGTTGAGCGCCAGGATGTTGGTCTGAAAGGCAATGCCTTCGATGACCTGGATGATGTCGACGATCTTGCGCGAGCTGCCGCTGATGGCCTGCATGGTCTGCACCACCTCGCCCACGGCGGTGCCGCCGTGTTCTGCAATCTGCGAAGCTTTGACGGCCAGCTGGCTGGCGGAGCCCGCGCGCTCGGCGTTCTGGCGCACGGTGGCCGTGAGCTGCTCCATGCTGGCCGCCGTCTGGGTGAGCGAGGAGACCTGGTCTTCGGCGTGGCGCGACAGGTCGGTATTGCCATGGCCGATGTCGGCCGCCGAGGTGCTGATGGCATCCGCGTCCTGCTTGATGCGCGAAACCAGATCGGTGAGCGTGTCTTCCATGGTGCCCAGGGCATCCAGCAACCGGCCGAAGTCGCCCTTGAGGTCAGAGTTGAACTCCTGGCTCAGATCGCCAGAAGCCACCGTTTCTGCAATCAGGATGGCCTGATTGAGCGGCGCCACGATGCCCATGCGCAGGCCCACCACCGCCACCAGCGCCAACACGAACGAAGCCACACTGCAACCGATGATCCACGCACGGGCGCTTTCCAGGTGCGCCAGCGCCGCAGAACCTCCCGGCAAGGCCTGCTGCGCAGCGCCGATGCCCGACAGGGCCATGGTCATCAACAGCAGCACCAGCAGGGCCAGGCCACCAAACGCCAATGCCAGGCGCGTTCCGATCTTGAGGTTACTCAGCATGTCTCTTGTGCGTTTCAACGCTTGTTGGTGTGTTTTTCGAAGGCGGCTCAAGGCCACCGGTCGATGCTAGCAACGATCACGCGTTAAAGACGGGCACCCGGGTACGTATTACCCACAATCGCCAGCCCCAGCCCATAGGCCTGCCCGGGGCAATCCACCCACGCCTGTGCGGGGGGGCCAGGCCGTCTGAGACAATCCACCGGTGGACATCTCCAACCTTATCCAAACCGTTCTGATCTACGCCCTGCCGGTGCTGTTTGCCATCACCGTGCACGAGGCTGCCCATGGCTATGCCGCGCGCCACTTTGGCGACAACACGGCCTACATGATGGGGCGCATCACGCTCAACCCCCTGAAGCACATCGACCCGGTCGGCACCATCCTGATGCCGCTGATGCTGTACTTCGCCACCTCCGGCGCGTTCCTGTTCGGCTACGCCAAGCCGGTGCCGGTCAACTTCGGCAATCTGCGCAACCCCAAGCGGCACATGATCTGGGTGGCGCTGGCGGGGCCCGCGTCCAATTTTTTCCAGGCGATCTTCTGGGCCGTGCTGCTGGTTTCCATGGTGGGGATCGGGGTGGACGAGCGCTTTTTCATCGAGATGGCCCGCGCTGGCGTGCTTGTCAATCTGGTGATGTGGGCGTTCAACCTGTTTCCGCTGCCGCCGCTGGATGGTGGGCGCATTCTGGTGGGCCTGCTGCCCTGGAAACAGGCACACATGGTGTCGCGCATCGAGCCTTACGGCTTCTTCATTGTGCTGGCGCTGGTGGTGGTGGGCGTGGTGGGCACGGTGTGGCTGCGCCCGCTCATGTCGTTGGGCTACAGCATCATCAATGTGCTGCTCACGCCGCTGACGGTCCTGCTCAGATGACCCCTCTCAGCCGCTTCTCGCCTTCCCCCGAGGAGGGACGCCACCCGTGGCCCGGCAGAGCCGGTTCCGCGGTGGCACTGGCTTGGGGCAGTGCTTGCACCGGCGTCGCGTCCTGTCGCAGGCCGCATGCGATCCGCTTTGTACTTTCAATTCATTCTTGCTGACACCGTTCCCATGAGCATTACGCGCTACCTCACCGGCATCACCACCACGGGCACACCCCATCTGGGCAACTACGTGGGCTCTATCCGCCCTTCGGTGGCGGCCAGCCTGACGGCCGGTGTGCAGAGCTTTTATTTTCTGGCCGACTACCACGCGCTCATCAAGTGCGAAGACCCGGTGCGCATCCAGCGCTCCACGCTGGAGATTGCGGCGAGCTGGCTGGCTGCGGGCCTGAACCCGGAGCACGTCACGTTTTACCGCCAGTCGGACATCCCAGAGATTCCCGAGTTGAACTGGCTGCTCAGCTGCGTGACCGGCAAGGGCGTGCTCAACCGTGCCCATGCCTATAAGGCCTCGCAGGACAAGAATGTGGCGGCGGGAAGGGACGCCGACGACGGCGTGACGGCGGGCCTGTTCATGTACCCCGTGCTCATGGGTGCGGACATCCTGATGTTCAAGGCGCACAAGGTGCCCGTGGGCCGAGACCAGATCCAGCACATCGAGATGGCGCGCGACATGGCCGCGAGCTTCAACCACCTGTATGGCGAGCATTTTGTTCTCCCAGAGGCCGCTATCGACGACCACGTGGCCACCCTGCCCGGGCTGGACGGCCGCAAGATGAGCAAGAGCTACGACAACACGATCCCGCTGTTCAGCTCGCGCGAGCAGCTCAAGAAGCTCATCGGCGGCATCCTGACCGACTCGCGCGCGCCCGGCGAGCCCAAGGAGGTGGAAGGCTCGGCCCTGTTCCAGATCTACCAGGCGTTTGCCACGCCAGAAGAGACCGAAGCGCTGCGCAAGGCATACGCAGACGGCATTGCCTGGGGCGATGCGAAAAACACGCTGTTCGAGCGCGTGGACCAGGTGATTGCGCCCATGCGCGCGCAATACGAAGAACTCATCAACAACCCTGCTCGCATCGAAACCACGCTGCTCGCGGGAGCTGAGCGCGCCCGCTCCCTGGCCACGCCGTTCATTCGCGAATTGCGCTCTGCCGTGGGCCTGCGCAGCCTGGCGCAAGCCAGCGTCGCAGCCAAGCCCGCCAAGGCGGCGAAAGCCGCCCTGCCCTCGTTCAAGCAATACCGCGAGGCCGATGGCAAGTTCTACTTCAAACTGGTCGATGCCGATGGCCGCCTCCTGCTGCAAAGCACGGGTTTCGATGCGCCCAAGGAGGCAGGCCAGGCCATTGCACGGCTGCAGCGTGACGGCCTGGGCGCCCTGGCAGGACAACGGGTGCCTGTGGACGGCGCAACGGACGCAGACGTGGCCGCCGCGCTGGCTGCGCTGGCCCAAGCGGCGGCATGACGCCCAGGCCAGCACGGCGAAATACCAACTGTCAGATACTCACTTATTGATAGCTTCCAGCGCTTTATGGGCAAGCGCTAGAGGCCAAAAACACTCAGAAATTCAGTCTCGGTAGCGCACACGCATCCACAGCGTGGGTTTGACCCGCCCGTCCAGCGGCGTCTGCACCGATCCGATCAGCGACCAGCGCCGGTCGCCAAAGTCCATGGAGTGCGCCAGTGCCAGATTCCAGCCTGGCGCCTCGCTGCGGCTGTTGAGCGCGGTGGTGAAGCGCGCGCTGCGGTACACCAGCGAGCCATAGATGTAGTCGCGCCCGCTGTGCCGCCAAACGTTGGCCAGCACCAGGGTGTGGCGCGGAAAGCCCGGCAGCGCGTTGCCCGGCACCCAGTCGCCCGTGTTGCGTGTCTGCGCCCAGGTGTAGCCCGCCAGCAGGCTCCAGCGCGGCGTGAGGATGCGGTTGAGTGCCACGCCGGCCTGCCGCAGTCGGCCTTTGTCAAACGAGGGCGTGCCGTTGTAGGCGTCCACGGCCGTCTCGGCCGTCTGGATCAGCGGGCCCAGCGACTCCACCCGGTCACCGATAAGCACGTTGGGCATGTACAGAATGCTGCCGTCCGAGTACATCGCGTTGGCAATGGTCTGCTGCGACAGGCTGGCATAGCCGAAGGTGTGTGCATCGAACTCCCAATCGAGCTGCACGGCGCTCTTGCGCACCAGGCTGCCCGGCATCTGGTACTGGTGGTCGATGGGGATGGCTCCCACAGACACAGGGGCCAGGGTGTTGGCCGCGGGGGCATGCAGGCTCTCGATGTAGGCCGCGTGTAGCGCCCGCCCCGGGCCAAAGCGGTACGACACGCCCACGCGCGGCAGCCCGCGCCGGGCGTGCCCGCCCTGGTCCAGCAGCGGGGCACGCAGGTCCTGGCCCGAAGCCCCTTCGAACACGCGGTAGCGGTAGTGCATGTCAAAACGCGGCCAGGAGGCCTGGGCGTGCCAAGTCCATGCGCCGTGGGTGCTCTCCAGCGCCACCCAGGGCATGTCAAAGCGCAGATCCGAGCGCTCGCTGCTCGCAACAAGCGAGTAGGTGCGCTGAAAGCCCAGTTGCACGTTGCTGCGCTCCCAGCCCGCACTCCAGCGCTGCGCGCCGCGCTGCACCGTGTGGCGCAGCATCAGGCTGTCGGCCGTGTCGGCGCTGCGCTCGTCGTACGCGCCGACGAGGGCTTGCTGCAGCGCCTTGCTGTCGCCATAACTGGCGCGCCCGGCCTTGAACCAAGTCTGCTCGTCGGCCGACCAGCGCCAGGCACCGCCCACATCCGTGCGCCGCGTGGGGCTGCGCGCCTGGGTGTTGAACACGACGCCATCGCTGTCGACGAAACCGCCAGGCACAGCGTAGCGGGTGCGGTCCTCGAAATGCAGCAGCAACAGGCTGAGCCGGTCCGTCGGCTTGATGCCCACGCCGATGCGCACGCCCGACGACAACAGCCGGTAGCTGCCGGTGCCGTCGCGCGGATCCTGCTGCTGGCCTTCAATGCCGATGCGCCAGGCAATGGGTACGGGCGCAGCGGCCAGGCCCCGGTGGCCCACGTCGGCCACCCCCGCGTCGTGCACCGGGCCGCGCTGCACACTGGCGCCAGCCAGCCATTCGCTGCCGGTGGTGCGCAGCAAAGGCGGTTGTTTTTCGCTGGCGCCGAAGGCCAAGGGGTCGGCCAGGTAACCCTGGTACAGCTCGGAACTGCGGCTGAAGCTGCTTTCGTACCGGTTGGCCATGAAGAAGTGGCTGCCTGCCCACAGTGGGTAATACGACTGCTGGGCATAGGCCCGCGCCCAGTGCTCCAGCCCAAAATCACCCAGCGCCTTGCCCAGGTTGGCAGAGCCCTGGCTGTCTGAAGCCAGCGGATTCAGCGATTTGAGATAGGGCAGCCGGACCAATGCCTCGCGTGCAGCGGCAATCGCGGCCTCGGGCTGGCCGCTGTCGTTGCGCAGGATGGATTCGATCTGCCACGGCAGCGGGTCATTGGGGTCGGCCAGCCGCGCGCGGTCCAGCGAGTCGAAGGCCGCAGCCCGCTCGCCCAGCCGGTATTCGGCCACGGCCAGCCACACTTGCGCACGCGCGTAGCGTGGCTCAATCACCAGCGCCTTGAGCAACTGCGTGCGCGCCGATTCGGCATCGCCCTGCTGCAGGGCCAGCAGGCCCGCACCGGCCAGACTGGTGTAGTCGTCGCCTGCCAAGGCCAGGGCCGCATCAAAACCAGTGCGCGCGTCGGCCAGGCGCAGCGCCTCGGTATCGGCGGTGGCCAGTTCAGCGCGGTAGGCGGGGTGGTCTGGCGCCAGCGCTGCAGCGCGTGCCAGCGTGGTGCGGGCGGCATGCAGATCACCCCGATCTTGTTGCGCGCGGCCCAGGCCCCACAGGGCGGCGGCCAGCTGCGCGGTGTCAGGCTTAGCGGCGGCGCCCTGTCCCTCGGCCCGCCCCTCGACCCGCCTTTCTGCCCGTGCAACCGCCTCGCGGTACAGCGCCAACGCGTCATCGCTTCGGCCTTCCAGCCGGTGCCAGTCGGCGTCGGCCAGCAGCAGTTCCACCGACGTGGGTGCCACCGCGCGGGTGCTGTCGAGCCAGGCACGCGCTTCGACACCCCGGTCAAGCGCACCCAGCAGGTCGGCCCTGCGGGCCGCGGTGCGCGGGTCTTGCGTGCGCTGCCAGGCGCGGGCCAGCCGGGCTTGGGCCGCGTCCAGCGCTCCGCCAAACACGTCGAGGTCGGCCAGCACCAATTCGGCCACGGCACTGCCTTGTCCCTCAGCAGCCATGGCCTGCAAGCGGTCGCGCGCCTGACTGAACTGCCCGGCCTCCAGCGCCGCGCGCACACTGGCCAGCGGCTCACCCAGGCCCGGTCGCTGAAACTCGGCCCAGCGGGTGGTGCTGCCCGGGTGCGCCGTCACCCACTGCACCCGTTCACGCGGGTTGACCAGCACCCGCTTGATAGGCGCTTGGCCAGGCTCCACAAAGCCCTGCTCCGCCGGGCCCAGCTGCACGCTGCCCTGGGCGTTGCTTAACTCGACCAAGCCAGAAAGCACCGTGAGCGTGGTGCGCCCTGCCGCATCCACCTCCACGTCCCAATCGGTGCCGCGCACCACGGCCAACGCAGCTGGGGTTTGCAATTGCAGAGCGGCCGGGGTCTTTTTGGTGCGCGCCCACAGGCGGCCCGCGGCCAGCTCCAGCAGCGTGCGCTCAGGCTGCGATTCGCACAGCCGTACCTGGGCACTCGCCGACATGCGGATCTGCGTGCGGTCGGCCAACAGCAAGGCCGCGGACGAAAGCGCCAGTGTGCGCACATCGGCCCCCGGCCCCAGTTGCTGTGCCAGGGCGGCGGGCGACCAGGGCTCCACACCGGGCGCGCGGGTCTGGCCCTGGCCCGCCAGCGCCACGATCTGTGCTGCGGCAGCGCCGGGTGCGGATGTGGTTGCAGCGCCAGCACACTGGGCCCAGGTTGCAGGGCTGGCAGCCACGCCCAGCATGAGGCCCACAGGGCTCCACCAGGGGGATCGACGTGATGGCATGGCGGGGCCTTTCATGGCAAGGGTTCAGGATTTATCGAGCGCACGGGCGCCGAACTGCACGGGTGCTGCCGGGTCCTGCGCCGCGTCATGGGCCAGGGCTTGCACCCGGGCGTGAAGCTGGTCTGCATGGGCCAGCCACTGCGGTGCCCGCAGGCGTGCATGGGCTTGCCAGTCGGCGCAGCGCGCCAGGGCCAGAGGCCACTCAGAAGCCAGCAGATGCTGGTGCACGGCAAGGCTGGTGGCGACCAGTTCAACGTCCTCGCATGGGGTGTACACCGCTAGCCCCGTGCTGCGGCCTGCCAGCACCACGGTATCCAGCCAGAGCAGGCGGGCGCGCGCGGGCGCATCGGGTGGCAAGGTGTTGCGTGTGGCCTCCGACAGCAGCACCGCAGTGCCAAAAGCCTTGTTGGCGCCTTCCAGCCGCGCAGCCGTGTTCACTGCATCGCCCACAGCGGTGTACGTAAAGCGTTCGTGCGAGCCCAGGTGGCCCACGGCGGCCTCGCCCGTGTGCAGCCCGATGCGCAGGTGCACGCGGGCAAAGGGCGTGCCCTGCCACTGGGTGCGCAGGGTCTCCATCTCGGCCTGCATGGCTTGGGCGCAGGCCAGCGCACGCGCTGCGTGGGCGGGCTCGGGCAAAGGTGCGTTCCAGAAGGCCATCACCGCGTCGCCGATGAATTTGTCGAGTGTGCCGCCGTGCTGGTGCACAGTGCGCGTCATGCGTGAGAAATACGCATTGAGTGCCTGGGCCACGGCCTCGGGGGGTAGATGCTCGCTGGCCGCGGTAAAGCCCGCCAGGTCTGAAAACAGCAGCGTGAGCACCCGTCGCTCGCCTTGCAGGGCAGGCGCCGAGGCGCCCGGGGCGGCCAGTGCGTCGACCACCGCTGGGGGCACATAGCGGGCGAACTCACTGCGCAATTGCTCGCGGCGGCGGCGCTCGCGCAGGTAGCTGCCGGCTGCGCCCACGTTCAGATGCAGCGCCAGCCCCGCCAGCGTGGGCAGCGTGCTCCACCACACGCCCAGCAGCAATGCCCACAACCCGCCCAGCAAAGCCAAAACGGCAAGCGCCAGGCTGACGGCCACGGCGCGCCCACCGCGCCAGCGCCGCGTGGCAGCGGCCGCCACGCCCACTGCTGCAGCAGCCTGCAATGGCGGCGCCCAGGGCTGTGCAGGCACCACCCAGTCGCCTGTCAGGCCGTTGATGAGCGCCGTGGCGTGCGCGAACACGCCGGACTGCGTGGCGCCGCCCAGCGCGCGCAGCGGGGTCACGAACTGGTCCACGCCCTGCACGGGTGTGTGCTGGCCCAGCAGAAGCAAACGCCCCTGTAAGGCGCCGGGCGGCAGCGTGCCTTGCGGGTCCAGCGCCTGGGTGTAGTGCAGGTAGGGCAGTGGCACTTCGGGCGCGTAGTAGCGCAACAGCGCGCCCGGGGGTGGTGGCACCAAGGTGCGCCCCGCGGCCTGTGCGAGAACACGCCAGAGCGCGTCTTCCTGCTGTGGTGCGCGGCGCAGCACGCCGTCATCGTCCAGCACCACGGCCACGCTGCCTTGGCGGGCCTGGGGGAAAACACTGGGCACCGCCTGCCAGTATTGCGCCACTTGCGAGCTATGCACCGCCACATCGGCGCTGGCCAACACCACGGGCAGGGGCCCTTGCAGGGCGCGGGCCAGGGCCGCGTCGTCAGCGGCAGTCTGGGGCGCTGAAAACAGCATGTCGATGCCCAGACCGGCCGCACCCGCCGCGGTGACGGCGTCTACCAGCTGTGCGTGCAGCCGCCGAGGCACCGGTGGCGCCTGATTGAGGGCGGCCAGGCTCGGCTCGTCCAACCCCACCACCGAGACTTGGGCGTCGGGCCGCACGGGGGCGGTCAGGCTGCTGAGCAGGTCGTATTCCAGCCGCTCCAGCGGTGTCCACACCGGCAACAGATGCGCCAGCGCCAGCAACGCCAGCGTGGCGACCACGCGCAGCGCCGCGTCCCGCCAGGTGTCGTTCTCCAGCCGTGTTGCGCCTCCCGCCATCCCGGTTCCCTCGATGAATGCCCTCACACCGGCAGGCAGCGTTGCTGCGCCTGACACGCTGGAGCACTGTTTGCGTGTAACGCACTGTATCTGCGCGCCGCCCGGCTGCACAGCGGACACACCCTGAACGGCAGCCGGGTGTTGCAGCAACGCCATGCGCTTACACGGGACGGCGGTGTTCGTGCGTAAACTGGCTCGCCACTACTGGAGCCCCTCATGAAAACCTTGATTGCCTCACTCACCGTTCTCACCGTGCTGGCCGGGTGCAATGCCACCTCACCCCACTACCCATCTGGCCCTATGGCTTCGGGGCGAGACCGCACTTTCAGCGTGCCGGTGTACGGCAATGACACTTCTCCCGCCTACGCGGCTGCCACACGCGAATGCCAAAGGCTTGCCCTCTTCCCCAAACTGCTGCGCAACGATGGCTCCCGCCTCATTTTCGAGTGCGTGAGCGAGTCGCCCGACAGCAAGCCCTGAACCGGACCACACCGTGGCGATACAAAGAGTGGGCGGATTAACGTGCCAGGTTGCAAGCCTGGCCCTTGCCTTGGTCTCGAGTGCAGCAAGCGTCGCACAGGCAGCGCCCTCCACGTGGACGAACAGCATCGGCATGGTGTTCGTGCAGATACCAGCCGGCCGGTTTTCGATGGGTGGTGTCGAACCGCCAGATGTGCTGGCACGCGCCTACCCGCTGCTCGAGCCCCGGCGATTCACCGATCTGGCCGATGAAGGCCCGGCGCACTTGGTGCAGATCACCCGCGCCTTCTATCTGGGCCAGCATGAAGTGACGGTGGGACAGTTCCGCCGCTTCCTCGAAGCATCGGGGTATGTGCCGGAATCGGAGGCAGATGGCACAGGGGGCTATGGCTTCAATCCCCAGTACGACCCGTCGACAACCCAGCGTGGCGACGCCTTCGAAGGGCGCGATCCGCGCTATTCATGGCGCAACCCAGGGTTTGCGCAGGGCGACGACCACCCAGTGGTCAACGTCACCTGGAACGACGCGCAGGCCCTGGCGCAGTGGCTCACCCGCACTGATGGCCACCTCTACCGCCTGCCCACGGAAGCCGAGTGGGAATACGCGTGCCGCGCCGGCACCCGCACCCGCTACCCCCATGGCGATGACCCCCAGGGCTTGGTGACCGTGGCCAATACGTTCGACCAGGCAGCGGCGCCCCACTGGGCGCGCTGGCAGCAGCATGCACTGGCAGGCAATGACGGCCACGCATTCACGGCACCCGTCGGCAGCTATGCGCCCAATGCATTCGGCTTGCACGACATGCTGGGCAATGCCTGGGAATGGGTGTCGGACTGGCACGGCGACGACTATTACGCCCGATCGCCCCGCAAAGACCCCCAAGGCCCGACAGAAGGCACTGTCAGGGTACGCCGCGGGGGCTCTTGGCACACTTGGTCGTTTTATGCCCGCTGTGGCTACCGCAATTGGAACAGCCCGCAAACCCGCTACACGTTGGTGGGCATGCGGTTGGTGCGCGAAATGGCCCCGCCGCAAAAGCCTGCCCTTTCCAGGAAATCAGTGTCGCGGACATCGCCGCCGAACCATTAACAAATGTTAACCTGGGCTGCACCCTGAGCGATATCGCAAATAATGCGTGCTTTTGTGAGGGAGAACCATGCGCATAGCCGCCTTGGACGACGATGCGCTGCAGCTCGATCTGATCAAACAGGCCACAGAGGCCAACGGCCATGTCTGCCACACGCACCTGACTGGCACTGAGCTGCTGCGCACGCTGCGTCGAGAAACCTTTGATCTGCTTATCGTGGATTGGCACCTGCCCGACACCACCGGGCCCGAAGTGGTGCGCTGGGTACGCAAGAACGTGGCCGCGCAGTTGCCGATTCTTTTTGTCACCCACCGGCAGGAGGAGCGCGACATCGTCGAAGGCCTGCAAAGCGGTGCAGACGATTTCATGGTCAAGCCGGTGCGCATCGGCGAACTGAACGCGCGTGTGGCCGCCCTGCTGCGCCGTGCCTACCCAGAGAACGTGGGGGGCGTGGTGGAGTTCGGGCGCTACCGCTTCCTGCCGGAGACCCGATCCATCGAGATGGACGGGGTGCCGGTTGACCTCAAGAACCGCGAATACGATCTTGCGCTGTTCTTGTTTCAGAACATGGGCCGCCTGCTCTCGCGGGACCACCTCAAGGAGATTGTCTGGGGCCAGGTGGCGGATGTGATGTCCCGCTCGCTGGACACCCACATCTCGCGCCTGCGCACCCTTCTGGAGCTTCGCCCCGCCAATGGTTTCATCGTGAGCGCCGTCTATCGTGTGGGCTACCGCTTCGAAGCGGTGGACACCGCGTCCAAAGGCCCCGACCCACGCGCCTGACGGAGAACAAATTGCCCCATTACGCAGACCGCACGAACCAAAGCGACTCCGGCGTCGATAGCGA
>JBCNOJ010000559.1:0-2619 GCA_039593925.1 Acidovorax sp. | reverse complement strand
TGAAGAACATCGCGGCCACGTCGTCCGGCTGGGCCTTGGCCACTTCGGCGCGGAACCAGCCGGGGTTCTTCGCGACAAAGGCGGCTCCGGCCTCGATCAGAGAGTCCAGCGATGCCAGTCCTTGTTCTGCGTAGTTGCGCAGGCCGCGCGGGTCGTCGAAATAGATGTTGGAGACCTGCGGGCACTGCTCGCGGATTTCGAGCAGCTTGTCCACCTGCTCCTGGTCTTCCACCAGGCAAAAGCGCACCTCGGCGTTGTTCAGCGGGAAGATGCATTCGGCCCCCACAGCGTCCTGGTACAGCGGCACCGGGATGGCACCCAGCGATTGCGCGGCCAGCATGGTGGCGTAGAGGCGGGGGCGGTTGGCACCAATCACCACCAGGTGTTCGCGGCGCTGCAGCCCGGCGCCGTGCAGTCCGGCCGCAATCTGCTCCACCAGACGGGCCAGATCGGCCCAGGTGTGGGTCTGCCAGATGCCATATTCTTTTTCGCGCAGTGCCGGGGCCTCGGGGCGCTCGGCGGCGTGCTTGAGCAGCAGTTGCGGGAACGTGGTCAACATTGCAGGTTCCTAAAGAGAGAAAGGTGTCCGCCCGGTGGTGGCCGGTGGCGCCGCGTTCTGGCAGCACATGCATGGCATGCTAGGACTGACTTTGACGTTATCTTGTCTTTCCGACGACAATTTACGGGAAACTACCTGTCGGGTGAAACCCTGCCCGGTGCCGGGCGGTATCCTTGAGATCGTGAACACGCTCTCCATGTACGCCCCGTTCTTCGGCCTTCAGCACCCGCCGTTCTCCATCGCCCCCGACCCGCGCTACCTCTTCATGAGCGAGCGCCACCGCGAAGCGCTGGCCCACCTGCTCTATGGGCTGGATGCGGGCGGCGGTTTTGTGCTGCTGACGGGCGAGGTGGGCACAGGCAAGACCACGGTGTGCCGCTGCTTCCTGGAGCAGATTCCAGAGCACTGCAACGTGGCCTACATCTTCAACCCCAAGGTCACGGTGGGCGAGCTCCTGCGTTCCATCTGCGATGAGTTCGGTGTGCCCCACGCACCCGCCGTACCGGGCGTGGAGACGGTCAAGGACTGCATCGACCCGCTCAACGCCGCCCTGCTGGCCGCGCACGCCAGCGGGCGCAACAACGTGCTGATCATTGACGAAGCGCAGAACCTCTCGGCCGACGTGCTTGAGCAACTGCGCCTGCTCACCAACCTGGAAACCAGCGAGCGCAAGCTGCTGCAGATCATCCTCATCGGCCAACCCGAGCTGCGCACCCTGGTGGCCCAGCCCTCCATGGAGCAGCTCGCGCAGCGGGTGATTGCGCGTTTCCACCTGGATGCACTCACGCTGCAGGAGACGCAGCAGTACATCAGCCACCGTCTGGCCGTGGCCGGGTTGCAGGGGCCGCTGCCGTTCAGCGCCCGCGCCATGCGGCGCGTGCATGCCCTGTCGCACGGCGTGCCGAGGCGCATCAACCTGCTGTGCGATCGCGCCCTGCTGGGCGCCTATGCCGCTGGCGCGCGCGAGGTGAGCGTGCCTGTGGTCAACCGCGCCGCGCGCGAGGTGTTCGACGCGCCCGCTGCCCGGGCTGTGGCGCGCGCCGCAGGCAGATCACTGCCCGGGTGGGCCATGGCGGGCCTGGGTGGGATAGCCGGTGCTGCCATCGTGGCGGCTGCCGGCTGGGCGCTGGGCGGCTGGGCGCCGAGCGTTGGCGGGCGGATAGCGCAAGGCGTGAACGCGCCTGCAGCGGCGGGCCCAGCCGCCGGCGCGTCGGCGCCCAGCAGCGCGGGCACGGTGTTGGCACCGGCTGCAACGCCTGCATCCAAAGCCACCGCCACGCCAGCATTGGCAGAGGCCGCAGCAGCGCCTGCTGTAAGCCCCGCATTCCAGCAGTTCCTGGCGAGCCAGCCTGCGGGCGATGCACCGGCCTGGAAGGCAATGGCGGCCGCCTGGGGGGCCGCGCTGCCTGACGGTGTTGACGCTTGTACGACCCTGGCCGGCGGCGGCCTGCGCTGCTACCGCAACCGCCGCGCCGGGCTCAACCTGGTGCGGCAGATCGACCGGCCCGTGGTGCTGAGCCTGTTCCCCTCGGAGAACGCCGATGAGCCCGTGGCCGCCGTGCTGCGCGGGCTGAAGGGGGACACGGCCACGCTGGAGGGCAACGGCCAGACGCTGCAGGTGCCGCTGCAAGAACTGGCGCTGGTGTGGCGCGGCGATATGGCCACGTTGTGGCGTACGCCGCCGGACATGCCCGAGCGGGGCGAGCTGGTCGACAACCCAGCGGGCGCCGCATGGCTGGACCAACAGCTGGCCTCCAAGGCCGCGGGCGGCAGCGGCCCCAGCACCCGCCCCATGACCCCGGCACTGCGCCAGTCGCGCATTCACCGCTTTCAACTGGCCCAGGGCGTGACGCCCGACGGCCGTGCCGGCCCCCTGACCCTGATGCTGCTCAACCGCGCCACCGGCGTGAACGAGCCGCGACTGCAATAAGCCAACGGTTGCCCATGCGCACCCATTCAGTCACCCAAAAGGGTGCCACAGCCCGTGATGGCAAGGCGCAGCCCCAAGCGTGGTTGCCGCTGCTGTCTGCGCGATTTCCGCGATGTGCGTGCGCAATCCT
>JBCNOJ010000558.1:0-2623 GCA_039593925.1 Acidovorax sp. | reverse complement strand
CTGGCTGGCAATGCATCCTGCATTGGCGCCTGGCTGTCGCAGCCAAAATCCAGCGGCGCGGGCACCAGGTACAGCGTGCCAGGAGTTGTCGTTTGGCTCATGGCAGCACCAACCCCGCAGCGCGCAGCATCTGGCAGGTGCGAATCAGTGGCAGGCCGATGAGCGCCGTGGGGTCGTCGCTGTGGATGGCGTCCAGCAGGGCAATGCCAAGGCCCTCGCTTTTGGCGCTGCCCGCGCAGTCGTAGGGTTGCTCGGCGCGCAAATAGCGTTCGATTTCTTCGTCCGAGAGTTGGCGAAACCGGACCTCTACCGGAGCAAGGTCCACTGCTTCAAAACCGGTGGTTGCGCACACCACAGCCAGAGCGGTGTGAAAGATGACGGTTTGGCCGCGCATCTCGCGCAGTTGCTGTACCGCACGTCCATGATTGCCGGGCTTGCCCAAGGGTTGGCCCGACAGATCGGCCACCTGGTCTGAGCCGATCACCACCGCTTTAGGGTGGTGCCGTGAAACAGCGAGGGCCTTGGCCCGGGCCAGGCGCAAGGCCAGCGCGCGCGGGGCCTCGCCAAGCAAAGGGGTTTCGTCCACGTCCGGGGCAGCCACAGTAAAAGGCAGGCCCAGCCGCTCGAGTAATTCACGCCGATAGCGCGAGGTGGAGCCCAATACCAGAGAGCGCTGCGGGGAGGGGGATTGATGCATGCGCCGATTCTCTTACACTGCCGCCATGACCAAGGAATTCTCCCCGCAGCGCCTGGACGTGAAAGCCTTCGCTCAAGCGGGCGGGCGACTGGCGGGCCACGAATCGCTGCTCAAGTACGATCGCCTGGCGCAAGAGGCCAAAGGCCTGCATCCGGACCTGCTGGTGGACTGGGAAGCGGTAGGAGAGGTGCGTACCGCCCTGGGCGGTATGGGTCAAGTGTGGATGCGCATCAACGTGCGTGCCAGCTTTCCCATGGAATGCCAGCGCTGCCTGACCCCCGTAGATGTGCCGCTGGAAGTGGCACGAGAGTTCCGCTTTGTGGCCGACGAAGCCACTGCGGAAGCCCTGGACGACGAGTGTGAGGAAGACTTGCTGGCCATGAGCCGCGAGTTCGATCTGCATGAACTGATCGAAGACGAATTGCTGATGGCCCTGCCCGTTGTGCCCAAACACGAGGAGTGTCCTTCGGTCGTGCCGTTGTCTTCTTCTGACGATGATTTTGAAGAAGCCAACGCCGAAAAGCCCAATCCCTTCGCAGCGCTGGCCGCTTTGCGCAAAGATGGCAAGGGCTGATTGAGGTCTAAAAAATCATTTGGGTTATAATCGTGGGCTTCACGCGAACCCCATCGTGTCTTTTGGGCTGATCGCGTTTTTACCAACCCATTTCAGATCAGGAGCCATCATGGCCGTTCAGCAAAACAAAAAGTCCCCTTCCAAGCGCGGTATGCACCGTTCGCACAATGCCCTGAATGTGCCGGGCATTGCGGTGGAACCCACCACCGGTGAAACCCACCTGCGTCACCACATCAGCCCCAACGGTTTTTACCGTGGTCGCCAAGTGCTGAAGAACAAATCTGAAGCCTGATTTTCGATCCGAACAAAGGCCCGTTGCTACAGAAACAGTAGCGCGGGCCTTTGTTTTGACCATTGCATTTCACCTTTCGGCCTTCAGGGCCGGCCGGACAAGTCGCCCATGATCACACTGGCTGTTGACTGCATGGGGGGCGACCATGGCCCCCGCGTCACGCTCGCGGCGTGCCGCCAGTTTCTCGAACACCATCCCGATGCCCGCCTGCTGCTGGTGGGTCTGGCTGAGAGTCTCCAATCGTTTTCGCATGAGCGCGCCACGGTGGTCGCCGCCACCGAGGTGATTGCCATGGACGATCCTGTGGAAGTGGCGCTGCGCAAGAAGAAGGATTCTTCGATGCGGGTGGCCATTCAACAGGTCAAGGATGGTGCCGCCGCCGCGGCTGTATCTGCGGGCAACACCGGCGCGTTGATGGCCATAGCACGCTATTTGCTCAAAACGCTGGACGGCATTGATAGGCCTGCCATTGCCACCCAAATGCCCAACGCCGCAGGTGGCGCCACCACCGTGCTTGACTTGGGTGCCAATGTCGACTGCTCGGCAGAACACCTGCTTCAGTTTGCTGTGATGGGTTCGGCGTTGGTGTCGGCCTTGAAGGATGGCGGCGAGCCTACGGTCGGGCTGCTCAATATTGGTGAAGAAGTCATCAAGGGCAGCGAAGTCATCAAAAAAGCTGGCGAATTGTTGCGATCTGCTGGCAATGCCGGGGATCTGAAATTTTTTGGCAATGTCGAAGGCAACGACATTTTCAAAGGCACTGTGGACATCGTGGTTTGTGACGGCTTTGTCGGCAACGTCGCACTCAAAGCCAGCGAAGGCGTGGCTTCCATGATCATTGGTGCACTCAAGGTGGAGTTTTCACGCAATATCTTCACCAAAATTGCTGCCATCGCTGCCTATCCGGTGCTAAAGGCACTGATGAAGCGTATGGATTACCGCCGTTACAACGGCGCAGCGCTGTTGGGACTGAGGGGGCTGGTCTTTAAAAGCCACGGTTCGGCCGACGCCATGGCTTTCGAGCAGGCTTTGGACCGGGCGTATGATGCAGCCCGCAACA
>JBCNOJ010000557.1:0-2644 GCA_039593925.1 Acidovorax sp. | reverse complement strand
GCGGCTGAAAGTGCAGCAAAAACTCGTCTTGCACCAGGGCCGAGCGCAGGTCAGCCTCGAGTGCGGCGCGGGTGGTCACCACGGCCTGCATGTCGGGGTCAAAAAAGCGCAGCGTGTTGCGGCCGGCCGTCTTGGCCTGGTACATCGCCAGATCGGCCTGCTTGAGCAGTTCGCCCACGCTGGTGGTTTCGCCCGTGAACGGCGCGATACCGATGCTGGGTGTGCTGCGGTATTGGTAGCCGGCCAGCGCATAGGGCACGGCCAGCATCGCCAGCACTTTTTCGCCCACGCCCCGGGCATGCAGCGCCAGCTCGTGCGGCTTGGGGCTGAGTTCCTCCAGCATGACCACAAACTCGTCGCCACCCAGGCGCGCCACGGTGTCCACGCTGCGCACGCAGGTGTTCAGGCGCTGCGCCACCTGCTGCAGCAGCAGGTCGCCCTGGTCGTGGCCCAGGGTGTCGTTGAGCTGCTTGAAGTTGTCGAGATCGATGAACAGCAGCGCCCCGCCCTGGTGGCGCCGCTGCGCGGTGGCCAGGGCCTGGTGCATGCGGTCCATCAGCAGCATGCGGTTGGGCAGGCCGGTGAGCGCGTCGTAGAACGCCAGGCGCTGGATCTCGCGCTCGCTGGCCTTGCGCTGGCGGATGTCGGTGTTGATGGCCAGGATGGACTGCGGCTTGCCGTCGTCCCCGAGCACCAGGGTCCAGCGGCCTTCCACCTCGATGGTGCTGCCGTCGCGGTGGCGCTGCACGATCTCGCCCGTCCACTCCCCATGGTCCAGCACGGCCTGCGTGGCGTGGCGGAAGTGGGTTGGGTCGCCGTAGAGCAGGGTTTCGATGGACTGGCCGAGCGCCTGCAGCTGCGACCAGCCATACAGCCGCTCGGCACTTTTGTTCCAGAAGATGACGCGGTGGTTCAGGTCACGCACCAGGATCGCATCCTGCGCCTTGTCCAGCAGTGAGGCCTGGTGGCGAATGCGTGCGTCTGCCAATTGGCGGTCGATTTCTGCGGAGGCACGGGCCGCAAAAATCTGCAGCGTGGAGGTGATGAAACCCGTCTCTGCCAGCGGCTGGCGGAACAGCACAAACACAATGCCCACCACCTCCCCGTCCGCATTGCACAGCTGCTGCCCGGCATAGGCCTGCGCGCCCACCTGGCGCAGCACCGGGGCCTCAGGGTAGAGCTGCTGCACCTTGTCGGCCACCACGTATTCGCGTTGCGACATCAGTTGCAGGCTGGGGGTGCCCGCCAGGCTGTATTCGTCGTTGGGCAGCATCTGCTCGTCAAGTACGGCAGCCAGCGTGACCACGCGGGGCGGCTCGTCTTTGGCCTGGGGGAGCATTCGCACCACGCAGCCGCCTTGTGCGCCCAGGGCGTCGGCCATGTTGCGCACCAGCTGCACAAAAAACTCGGTGCCCGTGCTGGCCGACACGGCCGCCGCCACCTTGAGCACCGAGGCCTGCAGCCGCTGCTGCTCCTTGCGCGTGCGCAGGCTGGTGATGCCGAAGGCCACATCGTTGGAAAGCTCCTGCAGCAGCGCTGCCTCTTCGGGGCTGATCTGCAGGATATCGGGCGCATACAGGTACAGCAGGCCAAAGGTGCGGTCGTGCCCCTGCCCCTGTTCGCGGGTTTTCAGTGGCAGGCAGATCACGCCATGAAAGCCGTTGTCCAGCATGCGCTCCGTCCAGTCGGCAAAGTCGCCTTCCTTGCGGATGTCCTGCACGATCACCGGCTTGCCCGAGCGCACCGCCATACCGGCCGGGCCGCGGCCATAGGGGTCGTCGGCCGACCAAGACAGCTGCAGGTTGTCCAGGTAATGCTCGTTGTGGCCGGCATGCGCCACGGGCTGGATGGATTTGCGTTCGTCGTCCAGCGCAAACCCCACCCAGCCCATGCGGTAGCCGC
The DNA here is from genome assembly GCA_039593925.1 of Acidovorax sp. Lineage (GTDB taxonomy): Bacteria > Pseudomonadota > Gammaproteobacteria > Burkholderiales > Burkholderiaceae_C > Acidovorax. The sequence goes on along the minus strand of JBCNOJ010000557.1, from coordinate 742 downwards.
CAATGTTCACGGCAATCTGGCAGATGGCCTGCAGCAGCGTCGTCTCGGACGTGGCCCGCACCAGGGTTTCGTTGCAGGCGCTCAAGAGGCGCTGGGCGCGGCCCATGCGCGCCAGCTCGCGCTCGGTGCGCAAGCGTTCTGTCACGTCGGTGGCCAGTACCTGGCGTGCAGGGCGGCCGTTAAAGCTGATGCTGCCCGCCGTGATCTCCACGTCCATGAAGGTGCCGTCTTTTTTGACGTGCCGGGTGATCACGGGTTTGCCGCGCTGGTCCATGGGCACGGCGTCGATGGTGGCGCGAATGGCCTCGCGGCGCTCGGCGGGCCAGAGGTCGGTCATGCCCATGCCCAGCAACTCTGCTTCGGTGTAGCCGTAGTGCATCTCCATCGACCGGTTCACTGCCTGCAGGCGCTGGGTTTCCTTGTCGTACACCCACATCGGGTGCGGGTGCTCGTCGAACAGCATGCGGTACTGCAGCTCGGAAGCGCTGAGCTGCCCCGCCACATGCCGCAGCTGCACCATGGCACCCAGCGACTCGGTCATGATCTCCAGATGGGCCACATCGCGGCGCGAGAACGCATGCGTCTTGCTGGAGGTGACCTTGAGCGAGCCCACCACGGTGTCCCCCGTGCGCAGCGGCACGGCCATCACCGAGCGCACACCGTGCAGGTAGGGCAGCGACGCCATGTCCCAGCCCTCGGCCAACGTGTCGTTGCACACCACCGTGCGCCCTTCGCGCAGCGC
>JBCNOJ010000556.1:0-2666 GCA_039593925.1 Acidovorax sp. | reverse complement strand
CTGTTCGATAAAGTCGATCAACCCCTCGAACATCTGCGCCTTGCTGGCGAAGTGGCGGTACAGCGCGGCCTCGCTCACCGACAGGCGTGCCGCCAGCGCGGCGGTCGTGATGCGCTCGGCCCCGGGCTGCTCCAGCATGGCGGCCAGCGCTTGCAGAATCTGCACGCGCCGCTCGCCGGGCTTGGGCCGCTTGCGCACCTCGGGGGCATCAGCGGCATCTACGGGGCTGGCGGGCTCGGGGCGGGGCGAGAGGTCAGACATGCGGGAGGGAGGCTCGGGTGGGGCCATGAGGCCGGTGGCATCCTGCTTTCAGGGCATCCCGCCGTGTGGGCGGGCGCCCGGGTGCGGCAGGGCGTAAATCATGTGTGGAAATGATTCTCGCACAGGGCCCGTGGAAGCCCGGGCATTGGAGATCTTCGGACAAATTGAGCGGCAGATTGGCGCCGTGGATTGGCTATGCTGCGTGGAGCCATGCCGTGAGGCACCCGGTTTTGTCTTCCCTACGAAACAGGCTGAATGCAGAATTCCACTACAGCCGAAACAGCACCGTGACCAAGAGCCCACGCCCTTGCGGGCCTGTTCCCAAGGTGAGCGCCGCCCGGTGCACGCGGGCGATCTCGTCGGCAATTGCCAAACCGAGCCCGGTTCCCTCGCCCACCGTGCCAGGCACACGGTAAAACCGCTGCATGACGCGGACATGTTCCGCATCGGGAACGCCCGGGCCGTCATCCTCCACCTCTATGAAGGCCCGCGGCGGGCCCGCACGGCCCTGCCGCATGCCACAACGGATGGTGACGATGCCGCCCGCAGGCGTGTATTTGATGGCGTTGTCCACGAGGTTCGACAGCAACTCACGCAACAGCCAGCCGTGGCCGGTCACCTGGGCGGGCTGCACGTCAAGCCCCAGGTCCAGGCCTTTGCCGGTGGCCGCGTCCAGAAAGGTTTCCAGCAAGGTCTCGCATAGGTCTTTCAGGTCTACCCGCTGCGGCGGCTGCGCGTCCAGGCTGCGCGCGTCGGCACGGGAAAGCGCCAGCAACTGGTGCGCCAATTGCGAGGTGCGGCGCGTGGCGTTGCGCAGCTTTTCGATCTGATCAACTCCTAAAACAATAGCGCCTTGCGCACGCCCCTCCTGCGTCAGAGGCAGTTTTTTATCAAAATCTGGCAGCGGCATGCGTGGCGGCGCCGCAGCCTTGGCCATCATGGCCCAGGCCTCCACCTGGGCCTGCAAGCCCGCCAGCGGTGTGCGCAACTGGTGCGCCGCATCGGCCACAAAGCGGCGCTGCCCTTCAGCCTGGGCATTGACCAGGGCGAACAGCCGGTTGAGCGAATGAACGAGCGGGCGCACCTCGGCCGGAGATGCCGCCTCGTCGATGGGGCTGAGATCGCGCGGCGAGCGGTGTTCCACCGCCTCTGCCAGCTCCACCAGCGGCTTGAATGCCCTGCGCACAGCCCAGTGGATGGCCAGTGCTGCAGCCGCCACCAGCACCAGATTGGGCAGCAGCACGCGCAACAGCAGTTGCTGGGCCCACTGCTGGCGGGGGTCGGAACCATCTGCCAGTGCCACCACCATATCGCCCGCCCCCGTCGGCCCGCGCTGCACTGCCACGCGGTACGTCACGCCACCAAACTCCACGCTGTGAAACTCAGGTGCGTGCGTGGTAGGCACAGCGCTGTGCACCCAGTCATCGCCGAGCAGCAGCTTGCCGCGCACGTCGCGCACGCTGTAGCCCACAAAGCCACTGTTCTGGCGCAAGAACTCCTCCACAGGCGGCGCCAGCAGCATGAGCGGTGGCTCCTGGTCACGAATGGGCGGTGCCAGCACCGAGTCGGCCAGCGCGGGCAAAAGCCGCAGTAACCGTTGGTCGTGCCGGCTTGCCGCCTCATCGGCCGATCGGTAGTCCAGCCACACCCCCACGAACGCCAGCGCGCACAAGGGCAACACCAGCATCAACAAGAGCCGGTTGCGCAAATCGGAGGTCATGGCCCGCAACCCGGGCCGCAGTGGGAAGAGTTGCCGAGTCTGCTTCATCGGGTGGACGCGGGCTGATACGCAGGCGGTAAAAGGCGGCGCTACCCGTTCACGCGGCAACGGCGATCACGACGCCTGCAGCTCCAGCCGGTAGCCAAACCCCCGGATGGAACGCAGCGCCACGCCGTGCGGCTCCAGCTTGCCCCGCAACCGCGAAACATACACCTCGACCGCGTTGGGCGTGATCTCTTTGTCCCAGCCTGTCAGCGCCTGCAGCAGTTTGTCCTTGCTGGCAGGCTTGGGGGCGTTGATGAGCAGATACTCCAGCACCGTCCACTCGCGCGGGCCCAGTTCGATGATCTGCTCGCCCGCCGGCGTGCGGATGCTGGCGCGGCGCCCGGCGGTGTCCAGCTCCAGAGGGCCAAAACTGAGCACCGCGGTGGTGGCGGCCTGAGAGCGGCGCAGCAACGCGCGCAGGCGCGCCAGCAACTCGGGCAACTCGAAGGGCTTGACCATGTAGTCGTCGGCCCCCAGGTCCAGCCCCTGCACGCGGTCATGCAGCGCATCGCGCGCGGTCAGCATCAGACAGGGCGTCATCACGCCTGCCGCACGCAATGCGCGCAGGAACGCGAGTCCATCCCCGTCCGGCAATCCGCGGTCGACGATCAGCACCGCGTAGTCACCCCGGTTCACGCCG
>JBCNOJ010000555.1:0-2671 GCA_039593925.1 Acidovorax sp. | reverse complement strand
TGGCCGCGCAGGGCGTGGCCAGCGTCGGCCTGTTGCCGCTGGGCATCGCCTTGTTCGGTGGCACCGCCTGGCTGGGGCCGCTGGTGAACCTGCCGGTCATTCCCTGGTGGACCTTGCTGGTGGTGCCGCTGTCGCTGCTGGGTACCGCCCTGCAGGTGCTGCATGACGGGGCCGGGCGCTGGGCCTGGCGTGCGGGCCACCAGCCCCCCACCAGGGCAGCGGCCACGCCCAGGGCACCGTAGACCGCTGCGGCGGCTGCGCTCCACTGCAGGCCGGGCTGCACGCCCGCAAAGTAGCCGCCGCCCAGGTCGCCGCCCAGCAGTTGCAAGGCGGTGGCAGCCAGGGCGGTGCCGAGGGTGATGCCGAGCACGCTGCCCAATAGCCCCAGCGCAGCCGACTCGGCCAGCACCAGCAGCAGGCGCTGGCGCGGCGTGGCACCCAGCACGGCCAGCAGCGCAAACTGCGGCCCGCGCTGGGCCACGCTGAGCGCCAGCACTGAAAACACGAGGAAGGCCCCGGTGAACAGCGCCACCAGCGCCAGCACGGTGAGGTTGACGCGGTACGCGCGAGAGAGGTTGCTGATGCGCTGGGCCGCGTCGCCCGGCTGCGCAAACACGGCGTTGGTGGGCCAGCCGGGCTCGGCGCGCAGCGTGCGCTGCCAGGCGGCGGTGTCAGTGCCGGGCTGCAGTTGCAGGTCGATGCGCGTGAGCGCGCCCTGGCGGCCAAACAGGTCTTGTGCGGCGCCAATGTCCATCACCGCCAGCGGCGCGCCGCCTGCTGCCACGGTGCCGACCACCTGCACGGGCACGCGCTGCTGCAGGCTGGTGATCAGTTGCACCACGGCTGGCGCGCTGCCCTTTTGCGGGCCGGTGGTGGGCAAACCCAGCGCCTGCAGCGCTGCGGTGTTGAGGAACACCGTGGCCGGTGCGAACAGCGCGTAGCGGTCGGCGCCATCCCACGGGCGCGGCATCAGGGCGGGGGCCATGGGGGGCAGCAGCAGGGCGTCGGCGCCCAGCACGCGCAGCGGTGTGCGCTGTGGGCTGGCCGGGCTTTCGGTCGCGTTGGCATCCCCTGCATGTGCCACGGCCGAGAGCTCCAGCAGTGGGCTGGCGCGGGCCACCTGTGGGTCGGTGGCCAGGCGCTCGTACAGCGCCTCGGGCAGGTGGCCTTGCATGGCGCGCAACTCCAGGTCGGGCTGCCCGTTGACGGCGCGCACGGCCTGCGAGAACTCGTCCAGTGCCGAAGCGTTGATCACATGCACGGCAAACGCCAGCGCCACACCGAGCATCACGGCCGCCACCGCTGCGGCGCTGCGCCAGGGGTGGTGGCGCAGGTCTTGCCAGGAGAAGGTGCGGAGCAGGGCGAGCATGGGCTGCATTGTGGCTGCAGGGGCACGGCACAGCAGCGTTTGACGCATATCAACCTTGCGTTTGGCACCCTCTTGAAGTGCTGAAAGGCTGCGCCTATCTTGGCATCAGGGCCCGCCCTCCTGCGCAGGCCCGGTTGTTTGTACCAACGCCTTTCAACCCCTTTTCAGGAGCCAAAACCATGAACTCTCTCGTGACCCGTGGCAGTCTGTTTGATGACTTCTTCAAGGACATTGCCCCCGGCTTTTATGTGCGCCCGCTGCATGGCGACAACCTGCCATCCCCCAGCCAGATCAAGGTGGATGTGAAGGAAACCGAAAGCGGCTACACGGTGCAGGCCGAAGTGCCCGGCGTAGCCAAGGAGGACATCCATGTCTCGCTCGAAGGCAATGTGGTGAGCCTGCGCGCCGAGGTGCGCCAGCATGATGAAAAGCGCGAGGGTGAGAAGGTGCTGCGCAGCGAGCGCTACTACGGCGCCGTGGCCCGCAGCTTTCAGTTGCCCGCCGATGTGGACGCTGCCCAGGCCAAGGCGAAGTACGACAACGGGGTGCTGACGCTGACCCTGCCCAAGAAAGTGAACAAGGCGGCGCAGCGGTTGAACATTGAGTGATCGTGCGGCTTTGCAGTGCGTGCCCCGTCAGGGCATCGCTGTTGGGGCGTCTGCGCGCCTGAGCATGGCGGGGCCGGTGAGCACGGTGCGCACAAAATCGGTCTGGCGCCCAACTCCTGCCTTGGTCGCTATGGTGCGAAACTGGCTGCGCACGGTGTGAATCGATACCGACTGCTGCTCGGCATACTCCTGAAGTGATAGCCCGTTGACCAGCGCCTGGGCCAAGCGGGCTTCGGCTTGCGTAAGGCCGTACAGGCTGCGCAATGCACCGTCGAGGGACTGCAGGGTGCTGGCGGGGTTGCTGATGAAAACGGCACCACAGGCGTGGGCACCGAAGGGATCGGACCAATGCGGCAGTGGCGTCACCACCACATGCAGTTCGCTGTCGGCCAAGCCGCGCAATCGCATGCCGGTGCCTGCGTGCATGGGGGCGCTGGCCGACCTGGAGATCACCGCCCGCATGGCCGCCTGCAGGCGCTGGTTGTCTGCGTGGTGCTTTGCGCGCAAGCCATCCCTCTCGTTGATGCTCACTAGCCCGCTGGACCGTGCTAACGAGTGTGCGCGAGTGTTGGCATGCAGTACGCAGCACCCTTCACCCAGCAGTACCACCCCCATGGGCAGGCTGTCCAGCACGGCGACGGAAGCGTGAGCCAGTGCCTCGGCCTTGTGCAGACGGCGGTGCAGCGCAAAGGCG
>JBCNOJ010000554.1:0-2671 GCA_039593925.1 Acidovorax sp. | reverse complement strand
GCGGGGTAGTCATGCAGCGGCTGTGCGCGCTACATTCGCGCTTTCGTGAAATAAGTCATGTCCGCATACGCCTCTCTGCCTCGCCGCGACACGCAAGCCACCGCGCGCCTGCGGCAACTGGCTTGCCTGGACGACACCGGGCCGCAGGCGATTGCGCCCGTGCTGGCGGCGCTGCACCAACTCGTGGGTTTCGATGCGGGCTGCCTCATCCACGCAGGTGCGCAAGGCGAGATGGAGGTGTTCATGGAGAACCCGGTGCTGCAGGCCTCCATGCCCGACTATTTCGATCCACGCATCGAGCGCAGCGAGGCCCGCGTGATGCGCCGGGGCGCCCGCCACTTCGCTGAGGCCCTGCGGGTGGAAAAAGGCGTGCAACTGCTGCCGCAGATGGCCAGCGTGCCTTTGCCCGAGCTGGTGCGCAGCGAGTTCTTCAACGTGGTGCTGCGCCCGGGCGATGTGGGCGACGGCATGAAGTTGCCCCTGCGTACGAGCGCCGGACAGGGCGTAGGGGTGCTGTGGCTGTTCCGCCGTGTAGCCGACCCCGTCTTCACGCAGGCCGAGGCGGCGGCGCTGGGCCATTTGGAGCCTCTGCTGGCGCGTGCGCTGCAGCCCGCAGATGCCGACGCCTGTAACACCGACGACAGTGAGGTCTGCGGCCAGGGCCTGATGGTGGTGTCCCCTGCGGGCCAGGTTCAGTGGGTGTCGCCCGAGGCGCAAGCCCTGCTCGCGCTGGCCATGGGTACACGCTGGCGTGCCAGCAGCGGCGACCTGCCGGAGGCGGTGCACCTGCTGGCGCAGCGGTTGTTCTGGCCTGCGGCCGGGGCCGCGGCGCCCTTGCCGGAGCTGCTGCTGCGCAATGCGCATGGGGCCTTCGCATTGCGTGCCACGCGCCTGGCCGGAGCCACCGGCGCGGCCGAAGGTGCCGCAATGGCAGAGGCCGCCGCCATCCACATCACGCACCGCAAGCCCCGCGGTGCCCGCCTGATGGAGCGGCTGCACATGCTGGGGCTGCCGCGCAGGCAGGCCGAGCTGGCCTACTGGCTGGTGCGCGGGCTGCCCGAGGCCCAGGCTGCCGAGCGCATGGGGGTGAGCATCAACACCATCGCCTACCACCGCCGTCAGCTCTATGCAGCGCTGGGTGTGCAGGGCCGCCAGGCGCTGGTGCAACGGCTGCTGCCGCCTTAGGCAACTACCCCCGTGGGGTAGGCCAGCGGGCACGGACGGCCGATAGATTCGGCCGGCCATGCCCACGCACCGACAAGCGATCAATGCCCTCGCGCACCTGCGCCACCTGGCCCGTCTGGAGACCAGTGGGCCCGAACTCATTGGCCCGGTGATCGAATCGCTGCATGCGCTGATCGGGTTCGATTCCAGCGGGTATTTTTTTCCTGGTGCCGCGGGAGAGCTGGATGTGCATGTGGAACATTCCACACTCCAGACCACCGTGCCCGATCATTTCGATCCGCGCATCCTCGCCAGCGAAGCGCGCGTTTTTCGCAACGTGCTGCAGCACAGCGATGACATCGGCCGGCATCCGGTGGGGCCGCAATCGCTGGACCAGATGCTGCGTGTGCCAGCGTCGGACTTTCTGCGCAGCGACTACTACAACGTCGTGATGCGGCCCGCGGGCGTGCGGAATTGGCTGAGCCTGCCGCTGCGAACGCCCCAAGGCCATGCCGTCGGCATGCTGTTCCTGTTTCGCCCCGTGCGCGCCACGCCTTTCAGCGCCGACGAGCTGGCGACACTGGCCCGGCTGCAGGCCACGCTGAGCCGGGCCCTGTGGGTTGGCGGAACGCCGGCGAACGAGGGGAACATCGCGCGCGAGGGCCTGTTGATCGTCACCCCCACGGGCCAGCCGCTGTGGGCCTCGGCAGAGGCCGAGCTGCTGATCGCGCAGGCGCTTGGCTGGCGGTCGCGATGGCGCTTGCAGGGCCGGGTGGTGGGCCGTGCGCCACTGCCGCATGCGCTGCAGTTGCTGATTCAGCAGCTGCGCCTGCCCGGTATGGCGGTGCCCGAACTGTCGCTGCGCAATGCGCATGGCGCTTTCCATGTGCGCGCCCGGCCGCTGGCGGCAAACACCGGGGAGGGCGAAGCCGTGGCGCTGCACATCACGCAGCGCGTGGCGCACAGCACGCGCCTGCTGCAGGCACTGCAAGACATTGGTCTGCCACCGCGCCAGCGCGAGCTGGCTTACTGGCTGGCGCGCGGGCTTCCTGAGTCGCGCGTGGCGGCCTCCATGGGCATCAGCGAAAACACGGTCGTGTACCACCGCCGGCAGCTGTACGCCGCGCTGGGTGTCGCCAACCGTGCGGATTTGCTGAAGTACCTGGGGGACGCGCAGGTATGACCGTCGCGGCTGGAAACCCCCTGTGCCAAGGCCTGAAGTCCAGGCGTGAAGGGGGCAATCCTCAAGGCACTTGCACCGCCACGGTGGCCGACCGAGGCCCCTCTTGTCCCAGCGCGTCCACCACACTCATCTGGTAGCCGTGGCTACCGCTGGGCGCGGCGGCGTCAAAGTAGCGCGGATCGTCCGTGGTGGCGATGAGCGTGCCGTTGCGGTACACGCGGTAGCGCGCAGAACCGGCGATGAACGCCTGCTTCACGGCCTGCATTTGCGGGTTGGCGTTCTGCAGCGGCAGGTGGCCATAGTTCACCGTCCACACCAGCGTGC
>JBCNOJ010000553.1:0-2674 GCA_039593925.1 Acidovorax sp. | reverse complement strand
CGCGGCAAGCTGCAGACCGGCAGCGTGGGGCATGAATGGGTGGCGGTGGCGTCGCACTTCAGTGCGGACAAGAAGAACGCCTATGCCATGGACTTTGCCAACACACAGCCCACCAACCTCTACACGCACACCGCCTCGCCGCTGCCTGGCTTCAGCAGCAGCGCCTTCCGCGGTGGCGACCTGGCCAACCCGCTGCGCACGGGCAGCACGCGCCTGACCAGCTTTGCGCTGGGCGACACGATGTCGTTCATGGACAACCGCCTGCTGTTCACGCTGGGCGTGCGCCACCAGAGCATGGAGATCGCCAACTACGCCTACGGCACCGCCGTGCAGACCGACCGCTATGACCAGAACCGCACCAGCCCGCTGCTGGCCGCTGTGTACAAGATCGACAAAGGCCTGTCGGTGTATGCCAACTATGTGGAAGGCCTGAGCCAGGGTGAGACCGCGCCCAGCACCGCCGCCAACCGTGGCGAGATGCTGTCGCCCTACGTCTCCAAACAAAAGGAGGTGGGCGTGAAATTTGACGCGGGCCGCGTGGGCGGCAGCATTGCGCTGTTCTCCACCACCAAGCCACGCGCCTACCTGGATGCCGCCAACATCTTCAGCACCAGCGGCAAGGACCGCCACCAGGGCATCGAGCTGGCCGTGCAGGGCGAGGCCACCAAGGGCCTGCGCGTGCTGGGCGGCCTGACCTGGCTGGATGCCAAGCAATTGCGCACCGGCGCGGCCGCCACCGATGGCCAGCGCGTCATCGGCGTGCCCAAGCTGCAGGCCAACCTGGGCGCCGAATGGGATGTGCCCGGCGTGCCTGGCCTGGCGCTGGACGGCCGCCTGGTGCACACCGGCGCCAGCTACGCCAACGCCACCAACACACTGCGCGTGCCCGGCTGGAACCGGCTGGACGTGGGCGCGCGCTACCTCACCGAAGTGCAGGGCAAGCTCGTCACGCTGCGCGCCCGCATCGACAACGTGACCAACCGCAACTACTGGGCTTCGGTGGGCGGTTACCCAGGATCGGGCTACCTCGTGGTGGGCGCCCCGCGCACGCTGTCGATCAGCGCCAGCGTGGACTTCTGAGCGAACCACTCGGCGCCTGAGCGTGCCAGCGCCTGTCCTGCGCCTCCGCCTGCACCGGCGGCACGCGCCGCGCCATGGCGCCCTGCCCCAGTCCATGCGGCGGCCCAGCGCTGACCTGAGCCGCCCCTGACCCAGATATTTGGGTCAAAAAGCCACCCAGCGCTTATCCAGCAAGCGCAGGCAGCTATCAAAAAATGAGTTTCCACGCCCCGCACTGCGGAGCTGTGTGGCCGCGCGCGAGGCCGCATGCGGGCCTGCGTCCGCTGTTTTGTTGTGTTGTCTGTCTTGTGAATCCATCGAAAGGAAAACCGCCATGCTGCTGATGAACCCAATGCATTCCAGTCCTGCCACCACCACCGGCTCCACCAGCGCAAAGCCCTCTCTGCGGGCCACGCTGCTGGGCGTCTGCGCGGCGCTTGCCGTCGTCAGTGCGCCGGCCAGCGCACACCAGGTGTGGCTGGAGAACGCGGGCGGCAATGCCCGCCTGCACTTTGGCGAGTTCAACGAAAACGTGCGCGAGGCCTCCCCCGGCGCGCTCGACAAGTTCCTGGGCGTGCCGGCGCTCGACCAGCGCAATGCAGCCGGCACCCAACGCCTGGAAGGCAAGCTGGGCAAGGACGCTTTCAGCTACGCCGCGCAGCCTGACGCGCAGACCCTGTTTGCCACCGCCAGCTACCCGCTGATCGACCGCAGCAAGCGCAACCTGCCCGCGATGCTGTGGGTGCCCGCCGCGCGCTGGGTGGCCAACGCGGGCCAGGCCACCGAAGCGAATGCCAAGGCGCTGGACCTGGTACCCACGGGCAAGCCCGGCGAATTCAAGGTGGTGTTCAACGGCACGCCCCTGCCCAAGGTGCAGGTCGAGATGGTGGCGCCCTCGGGCTGGTCGCGCGGCGAGCACACCGGTGAAGACGGCACCGTGACGTTCGCGCTGCCATGGAAGGGCCAGTACGTGGCCGAGGTCAAGCACAGCGACAAGACGCCCGGCGAAGCCCAGGGCAAGCCCTACGGCGAAGCCAGCTACGTGACCACGTTGAGCTTTGTGCAGAAGGACGGCATGGCATCGCCCGCGCTGCCCGAGCCACCCGCCAAGGGGCATTGAGGGCTTTGTAGCGGCAACAACTGCACATGCACCTGCGACCGCAGTTTCAACCGCCGTCACAAACACTGGCCGCAGCAGTGCCGTGTGCACCGCCCTGGCCCGCCCAGCGCGCGGGCCACGGGGCGGTGCTGCCTAGCTTAATTGAACAAAAACAGGCTCTGGCGCTTATTCCACAAGCGCCTTCAGCTCCTCAATTCATAGCATCATGAACCACCACCTTCTGCGCACAGCCATTGCCCAGGCCGTGCTGCTGGCCCTGCACAGCGCCGCACAGGCGCAGGCACCAGCAGAAGCGGCCACCGACACCACCCCGCCCTCAGCGGCCGCCAGCACCGCGCCCTCGCTGCGCCAGGTGGATGTGGTGGACTCCACCGCAGGCGCAGCCGCCACACCCGCACGCCGCGCGCAGTCCAGCTCGCGCCTGGGCCTGTCGGTGCTGGAAACGCCGCGCGCCGTGAGCGTGATCGACGGCGCGCTGCTGGAACAGCAGATGGC
>JBCNOJ010000552.1:0-2678 GCA_039593925.1 Acidovorax sp. | reverse complement strand
GTGAAAGATGCTGGCGGCCAGCACCGCATCGGCCCCGCCTTGCTGCACGCCGTCGGCCAAGTGGTCGAGGTTGCCCACACCGCCCGAGGCGATCACGGGCACGCTGACCGCGTCGCTCACCGCGCGGGTCAGGGCCAGGTCAAAGCCCGCCTTGGTGCCGTCGCGGTCCATGCTGGTCAGCAGGATTTCGCCCGCGCCACGGCGCGCCATTTCGGTGGCCCAAGCTACCGCATCCAGGCCCATGTTCTTGCGGCCGCCGTGGCTGTACACGTCCCAGCCCTCACCCATGGGCAGGCCGTTGGCGCCGATGCGCTGGGCGTCTTCGGGCGAGCGGCGCTTGGCGTCGATGGCGACCACGATGCACTGCGCACCGTATTTGTCTGACACCGCGTTGATCAGGTCCGGATTGGCGATGGCTGCGGAGTTGAAGCTCGTCTTGTCGGCACCCGCATTCAGCAGACGGCGCACGTCCTCGACCGAGCGTACGCCGCCGCCCACCGTCAGAGGAATGAACACCTGGCTGGCCACGGATTCGATGATGTGCAAGATGAGATCACGGCCATCGCTGGTGGCGGTGATGTCCAGGAAGGTCAGTTCGTCGGCGCCCTGCGCGTTGTAGCGCGCGGCAATCTCGACGGGGTCACCCGCGTCGCGCAGTTCCAAAAAGTTGACACCCTTGACCACGCGGCCTCCGGTGACGTCGAGGCAGGGGATGATGCGTTTGGCGAGCATGTCAGATGTCCAATGGAGCAGCACTGCTGCCCTGGGGGTCGTTACCCATTCAATTCGTCGGCGCGGGCTTGCGCCGCGGCAAAGTCCAGATCGCCGCTGTAGATGGCCCGGCCGCAGATCACACCTTCGACACCCTCGTCTTCCACCGCGCACAGCTGCTCGATGTCGGCCATGTTGGACAGGCCGCCCGAGGCGATCACGGGAATGGTCAGCGCCTGGGCCAGCTTGACGGTGGCGTCGATGTTGATGCCCGAGAGCATGCCGTCGCGGCCGATGTCGGTGTAGATGATGGATTCGACGCCCCAGTCCTCGAACTTCTTGGCCAGGTCCACGACCTCGTGGCCGGTGAGCTTGCTCCAGCCGTCGGTGGCCACCTTGCCGTCCTTGGCGTCGAGCCCCACGATGATGTGGCCGCCGAAGGCACTGCACGCGTCTTTGAGGAAGCCGGGGTTCTTCACAGCCGCCGTGCCGATGATCACGTAGCGCAAGCCGCCGTCGATGTATTTCTCGATGGTGTCCAGGTCGCGGATGCCGCCGCCCAGCTGCACGGGGATGTCATCGCCCACCTCTTTCAGGATGGACTTGATGGCGCTGTAGTTCTTGGGCACGCCCGCAAAGGCACCGTTCAGGTCCACCAGGTGCAGGCGGCGTGCGCCGGCATCCACCCACTTGCGCGCCATGGCGGCGGGGTCTTCACCAAAGGTGGTGGATTGGTCCATATCGCCTTGCTTGAGGCGTACGCAGTGGCCGTCTTTGAGGTCGATGGCGGGGATGAGCAGCATGGTGGTGAAGTTCGGGTGAAAAAGGGCGAGACGCAGCTCGGCCCGAACGGGTGGGGGTTAAGGGATCAGGGATTCCAGTGCAGAAAATTGCGGTACAGGGCCAGGCCGTGCTCCGCGCTCTTCTCCGGGTGAAACTGGGTGGCAAAAATATTATCGCGCGCAACCGCGGCAGCGAACAAACCGCCGTAGTCGGCCTGCCCGGCGCAATGGGCGGGATTTTGCGGCACAGCGTAGAAACTGTGCACGAAGTAGAAATAACTGTTGTCCGGCACGCCCGCCCACACCGGGTGCACGCCGCCCCCATGGTGCGCGTGGGGCATCTGCCGCACCTGGTTCCAGCCCATCTGGGGCACCTTGAAGCGGCTGCCGTCGGGCTGGGTGCGGCCTGCCAGGTCGAACTTGAGCACGTCGCCAGGGATCAGGCCCAGCCCAGGGGTGTCACCCTCGGCGCTGTGGTCCAGCAACATCTGCATGCCCACGCACACGCCAAACATCGGTTTGCTGGCAGCGGCTTCGAGCACAGATTCCTGCAGGCCGGACTCGCGCAGCTCACGCATGCAGTCGGGCATGGCGCCCTGCCCTGGCAGCACGATGCGCTGGGCGGCGCGCACGTCTTCGGGGCGCTGGGTGACGACCACGGTCCAGCCCGTGCCCTCGGCGGCGGCCTGCACGGCCTGCGACACGGAGCGCAGGTTGCCCATGCCGTAGTCCACGACCGCGACGGTTTTTGCTTCCATATTCATAGCTTCTAGCGCTTACTCATCAAGCGCTAGCGCCCGATTTGATTCACAAAATTCACAGGGAACCCTTGGTGGAGGGGATGACCCCCGCCGAGCGCGGATCGCGCTCCAGCGCCGCACGGAGCGTGCGCCCGAACGCCTTGAAGATGGTCTCGCACTGGTGGTGCGCATTGACGCCCTTGAGGTTGTCGATGTGCAGCGTCACGCCCGCGTGGTTCACAAAGCCCTGGAAGAACTCGAACACCAGTTGCGTGTCGAGCTGGCCGATGCTGCCGGCGGTGAACTTCACGTCCATGTGCAGCCCGGGGCGGCCCGAAAAATCGACCACCACGCGCGACAGCGCTTCATCCAGCGGCACGTAGGCATGGCCGTAGCGGCGGATGCCTTTCTTGTCGCCCACGGCACGCGCAAAGGCCTGGCCCAG
>JBCNOJ010000551.1:0-2709 GCA_039593925.1 Acidovorax sp. | reverse complement strand
GTAGGCGTCGGCAATGTCTCCGGCGCTGCTGATGATCTGGCCCCCGCCGGGGTAGTCCGGGCCGGGCACGATGGTGAGCAAGTCTTCCTGGCTCAGATTAGGCGTCTTGATGAGTGCAATGCAGGCGTCGGCAATCTCGCGCAGGTTGTGGCTGGGGATTTCGGTGGCCAGGCCTACGGCGATGCCACTGGCGCCATTGAGAAGCGCAAAAGGCAGGCGGGCGGGCAGTTGGCGGGGCTCCTCGGTGCTGCCGTCGTAGTTGGGCATGAAATCGACCGTGCCTTCGTCGATCTCGTCGAGCAGCAGGCCGGTGATGCGCGACAGGCGCGCCTCGGTGTAGCGCATGGCGGCAGCGCCATCGCCGTCGCGGCTGCCGAAGTTGCCCTGGCCGTCGATCAGCGGATAGCGCTGCGCAAAGTCCTGCGCCATGCGCACCAGCGCGTCGTAGGCCGACTGGTCGCCGTGCGGGTGGAAGCGGCCCAGCACGTCGCCCACCACGCGGGCACTTTTGACCGGCTTGGCCGCCGTGTTGCGCGTGGGGCCGCTGTAACCCAGGCCCATGCGGTCCATCGAATACAGAATGCGCCGCTGCACGGGCTTGAGGCCGTCGCACACATCGGGCAGGGCCCGGCCTTTGACGACCGAAAGCGCGTATTCGAGGTAAGCACGCTGGGCATAGCCCGCCAGGCCCAGGGAGTCGCCCCCATCATCGCCCGCGGTGCTGAAATCAAGAGTGGGTTGGTCGCTCATTCGTTGGATACAGGTTCTGCAGTAGAGGTCGCAGGTGCGCCAGGGGTCTGGGCCACCTGGGTGGGCGGCAGGTTGCCGCGCCCAGCGGCACCGCCCGACAGCTCCATGCGCACCCGCCCCGTGACGGCGCGCTGGGCCCGCACGGGTTCTGGCGGTTTGAGTTGTGCATACAGACCCAGCACCGTGCGCACATAGTTCTGGGTTTCCTTGAAGGCCGGAACCTTGTTGCCAGCCCGCTGAACCGCCCCCTCGCCGGCGTTGTAGGCGGCCACGGCCAGGTCCATGCGGCCGGGGAACAGGTCCAGCAGGTGGCGCAGATAGCGGGTGCCGGTAGGCACGTTGACCGCCGGGTCGGCCAGCTTTTGCTCCACCGTGCGTTTGGCGTCCGCACGGACACCAAAACGGCCAGCGGTGGCAGGCATCACTTGCATCAGGCCCACGGCACCTTTGGGCGACACAGCCGAGGCGTCAAAGCCCGATTCGGCGGCGATCACGGCTTGCAGCAGTTCGTAGTCCACGTCGTGCTGCGTGGCCGCGGCCCGCAAGTGGTGTTTGACGCGTTTGTAATCGGGAGCGATGTCGAAAAAGGCCAGCAGGCGTGCGGCATCGGCTGGCAGCGCATAAGGCATGGCCTGCGTGGCGGCGGGGGCATCGCGGGTGGAGTCGAACTCATTGCCCCGGAAGAACAGCTGATAGCGCGCATCCACCTGCTCGGCCGCGAAATGCGTCACGCCGCGCTCGTCCACAAACGCCCACACGTCAGCACGGGCGGTTTGCTGCAAAAAAAGTAGCAAAAACCCTATACAGAACAAGCGCCAGAGGCCGATTTTCTTCATAAAGAACAGGTCAGATGTCGATTTCGACCGCATCCCCGTGCAGCTCCATGAGCTCGCGGCGGGCGGCGGCTTCACCCTTGCCCATGAGCTTGGTGATGAGGCCTTCGGTGGCAGCGAAATCCAGGTCGCCCAACTGCACGGGCAGCAGGCGGCGGGTGTCGGGGTTGAGTGTGGTTTCCCACAGTTGTTCCGCATTCATCTCGCCCAAGCCCTTGAATCGGCTGATCTGGCACTTTTCACGCGCAACACCATCCTTCTCCGCTTTGTCGAGGATGGCGGCCAGTTCGCCGTCGTCCAGCGCATACAGTTTGGCCGCGGGCTTTTTGCCGCGCGCGGGCACGTCCACGCGGAACAGCGGTGGTCGCGCCACGTAGATGTGGCCGGCCTCGATGAGCTTGGGAAAGTGGCGGAAGAACAGCGTGAGCAGCAGCACCTGAATGTGCGAGCCGTCCACATCGGCATCGCTCAGGATGCAGACCTTGCCATAGCGCAGGCCGGAGAGGTCGGGCGTGTCGTTGGGCCCATGCGGGTCCACGCCAATCGCCACCGAAATGTCGTGGATCTCGTTGTTGGCAAACAGCCGGTCGCGCTCCACCTCCCAGGTATTGAGCACCTTGCCGCGCAGCGGCAGGATGGCCTGGCTTTCCTTGTCGCGGCCCATCTTGGCGCTACCGCCGGCAGAGTCGCCCTCCACCAGAAACACTTCGTTGTGCGAGAGGTCTCGGCTTTCGCAGTCGGTAAGCTTGCCGGGCAACACGGCCACGCCCGAGCCTTTGCGCTTTTCGACCTTTTGCCCCGCCTTCTGACGCGTTTGCGCGGCCTTGATCGCGAGCTCGGCCAGCTTCTTGCCGTAGTCGACGTGCTGGTTCAGCCAGAGTTCGAGCGTGGGGCGCACAAAGCCCGAGACCAGCCGCACCGCATCGCGCGAGTTCAGGCGCTCCTTGATCTGGCCTTGGAACTGCGGGTCCAACACCTTGGCCGACAGCACATAGCTGGCGCGCGCGAACACGTCTTCGGGCATCATCGCAAACAGATTTTCGCAGGCATCCTGCGCGGCGTGAATCGCGGGATAGTCGCGTTCAGCTTCCGGAGTGCGGATAAGCCCCATCAGGATCACGCGGTG
>JBCNOJ010000550.1:0-2714 GCA_039593925.1 Acidovorax sp. | reverse complement strand
CATGTCTGCGCCGCTGCTGCTGGCCCTCACGTTTGCCAACGGCATCGGCCTGGCCATGCGCTGGCCGGTGTTCGCGGCGATCGTGCCCGAGCTGGTCAGCCGCCCGCAGTTGCCCGCCGCGCTCGCGCTCAACGGCGTGGCGATGAACGCCTCGCGCATCATCGGGCCGTTGCTGGCCGGTGCCATCATCGCCAGCGCGGGCAGCGCCTGGGTGTTCGTGCTCAACGCGGTGCTGTCGGTGGTTTCGGGCTTCACCATCATGCGCTGGAAGCGCGTTCACACGCCCAGCCCGCTCGGCCGCGAGCGCCTGGGCAGCGCCATGCGCGTGGGCCTGCAGTTCGTGCGCCAGTCGCCGCGCATGCGCGCCGTGCTGTGGCGCATTTCCATCTTCTTTCTGCACGCCACCGCGCTCCTGGCGCTGCTGCCGCTGCTGGCCAAGGGGCTCGAAGGCGGCGGCGCCGGCACGTTCACGCTGCTGCTGGCCAGCATGGGCGCGGGCGCCATCACCGCCGCCATGTTTCTGCCCCGCCTGCGCCAGGCCATGGCGCGCGATGTGCTGGTGATCCGTGGCACCGCGCTGCAGGCCGCGGCCACTGGCGTGATGGCAGTGGCGCCCAATGTGTATGTGGCCGTGCCTGCCATGTTTGTGGCGGGCATGGCGTGGATCACCACGGCCAACTCGCTCAGTGTGTCGGCCCAGCTCGCCTTGCCCAACTGGGTGCGCGCACGCGGCATGTCGATCTACCAGATGGCCATCATGGGATCCACCGCGCTGGGCGCCGCCGTGTGGGGCCAGGTGGCCACCCTCAGTGACGTGCATGTGAGCCTGGGCATTGCCGCGGGCACGGGCGTGGTGGCGATGCTGCTGGTGCAGCGCCTCGTGGCCGACCGCAGCATGGAAGAGGACCTGAGCCCCTCACGCGCCTTCAAGGTGCCCGTGGCCGATGCGCCGCCAGGCGCCGGGCATCTGGTGGTCACCATCGAATATTTCATCGACCCGGCGCGCGCTGCCGAATTCCGCGCCCTCATGCAAGAGAGCCGCCGCAGCCGCCTGCGCCAGGGCGCGCTGGCCTGGCAGCTGCTGCACGACATCAGCCAGCCTGCGCGGTACATCGAGCGCATCGAAGACGAGTCGTGGACGGAACACCTGCGCCGCTTCGACCGCGTGACGGCCTCGGACGTGTCGCTGCGCGACCGCAAGCTGGCCTTCCACGTGGGGGACGCGCCGCCCCGCGTGACGCGGTGGACGGTGGATTCCTGATGGTCCGGCGCAGGCCGTATCAGCGCGCCTGAAGGCGGCTCCTTCACAATACCCACCCTGCGCGCCACGGCACCGGCACGCGGGTTTATCTGTTTATCCCAATCCTTCGCACCATGTCCGCCTCTGATGAAGATTTCATGCGCCTGGCATTGACAGAAGGCCGCAAGGCCCTGCCGGCCTGTTTGCCCAACCCGCCCGTGGGCTGTGTGTTCGTGAAAGACGGCGCCGTGCTGGCCAGCGGCTTCACCCAGCCGCCCGGGCAGCACCACGCCGAGGCCATGGCCCTGGCGCAGGTGCCTGGTGATCTGGCCGGTGTGGTGGCGTACGTGACGCTGGAGCCATGTTCGTTTCATGGCCGCACCCCGTCGTGCGCGAAGGCGCTGGTGGCACGCGGCATCGAGCGTGTGGTGGTCGCCATGCTCGACCCTGACCCGCGCAACGCGGGTGCCGGGATCGAGATCCTGAAGGCCGCGGGGGTGGAGGTGTCGGTGGGCGTGCTGGAGCGCAGCGCCGCCGAGGACATGGGCGCGTACCTGGCCTTGAGCGCAAACTCAGCGGCCCAGGGGGGAGCCGTATGAACCGCGCCGTGCCTGCCCTGTGGCTGTGCCTGGCCATGGCCGCCCCGTGCGCCCACGCCGCCAACACGCCCGATGCCGTGGGGGGTGCCAGCGCGCCCAGCGCCGACCCCCGCCTGCTCGGTTGCTGGCGCGCCACCAAGATCGTGCTGTATGTACAGGATGGCACCCAGGCCGAAGACGCCTCGGGCCGCTGCACGCTGCAGTTCAAGCAGACGCTGTACGAGTCCACCTGCAAGACCAGCACTGGCACAGCCACCACGGCGTACCGGTACCAGGTCGTGCGGCCCCAGGTGTACGCGGCCACCATGGCCAGCAGCACCTTCAAGACGGACATGATCGGCTCGACGCGCGAGTACGAGTACCGCATCAACGGCGACCAGTTGCGCACCGTGAGCGTGCCGCCCGCCAAGCCGCCCGAGCCTCCCGCTGTGGCGACCCCGCGTGTGGAGACCGAAGCGGTCAGAACGCCCTGCCCTTGAGGTGGGTGGCTTGCTTCTGAATTGATAGCTGGTAGCGCTTATCTGTAAAGCGCTAGAGGCCAAAAAGACCTGAAATTCAGGCCAATGGGCTCCAAGCCGCATTGCCTGCGGCACCGGCACCGTCGGCCGGAAAGCTGCGTTGCAATACGCCGGTCAGCATGGTGTGCAGCAGCGCCTGCACGGCGCCTTCGCTTGGCTTGGAATCTCGCAGTGCTGCCACCAAGACACCCCCGAGTGCAGCCACCGTGCCGGAGACCTCGGCACGCCAAGGCTCGGCCAGCTTGGCGGTATCGGCTGGCGGTACACGGTCCAGGTGCGCGATGACGAGGTAGTGCGTGCAGGCCGCCTCCGCCGCTTGGCGCAGCAGTTCATCGCCATCGCCCTTCTTCTGCAAGG
>JBCNOJ010000055.1:0-15998 GCA_039593925.1 Acidovorax sp. | reverse complement strand
TCGTCGGCATCATTGGCCCCAACGGTGCCGGTAAGTCCACGCTGTTCAAGCTGATCGCCGGCCGCGAGCAGCCCGACGCCGGCGAGGTGGTGATCGGCGCCACGGTGAAGATGGCCTTCGTGGACCAGCACCGCGATGCCTTGTCGGACGACAAGACCGTCTGGGAAGATATCTCCGGCGGCCTGGACATGATCAACATCGGCAAGTTCACCATGGCCAGCCGTGCCTATGCCGGCCGCTTCAACTTCAACGGTGGCGACCAGCAAAAGAAGGTGGGCATGCTATCGGGCGGTGAGCGTGGCCGACTGCACCTGGCCAAGACCTTGATCGCCGGGGGCAACGTGCTGCTGCTGGACGAACCCTCCAACGATCTGGATGTGGAAACCTTGCGCGCGCTGGAAGATGCGCTGCTCGAATACGCTGGCACAGTGTTGGTAATCAGCCACGATCGTTGGTTCCTTGACCGCATCGCCACCCACATTCTGGCCGCTGAGGGAGACAGCCAGTGGACGTTCTTTGACGGCAATTACCAGGAGTACGAAGCCGACAAGAAGAAGCGTCTGGGTGAGGAGGGTGCCAAGCCTAAGCGCATGCGTTACAAGGCGCTGAAATAAAGCGTCAGGTCAAGTAGCATTGCTGCTGGAAGATTCTTCGTTTCCATCCCCACCATGTCCCAGACAGCGCTTCGTTCGAGAACCGTTTTCCGCGCCTGCGTTGTGAATGCCGTTCGAGGCGGTGAAACGCTCATGGGGCAACTCGTCAAGGTCACGCAAGCGGCTTTGACGGAGGAGGAATCCAGCAATCGCAACATCCAGCAGCGCAATTTGATCAGCGATAGCCTGCGCCTTCTCAACCAGCACGAGGCGGCCTTGGTCAAGGGCTATTCGATGGCGCTGCTGGAGATATTTGCAGAAGGCCCTGCTGCGGCCAAAGGGCGGGTTGCTGAAGACACCGGCATGGATTTTGGTGAGCTCTCGCTCATGGACGAGAGCGAAATGCAGGCCCAGGTGGAGCTTTCAAAAGCCCAGCAGTCAGCCTTGCACGCCACCGATGCCGTGCTGGCAGAGCTCAACACCCTCGTGAGCTCTGCGCAGGGCTTGCGCAGTGTGCAACCCGAGCGCAACCCTTTGCGCCCTGAGAGCTATATCCGTGCGCTGCAACAGGTCGTGGGTGAGACGGGGGTGTCCCCCGAGGTTCGCCAACTGTGGATGCAGCACATGCGCGACCTTTTGGGCAAGCTGCTGGTGGACGAATACAAAAAAACGGCTGCCAGTTTGCGCGAGCATGGCATCCAACCCGTAGGTTACGCCGTGCTGGGCGCACCCGGCGGCGCTGGCCGCAGCGGTGGCCCCGGCACGGGCTACGGCGGCACCGGATACGGCGCCAACTATGGGGCTCCGAGCGCGCCCGGAACTGGCTACGGCAGTGGATATTCGGGCTACGGCCACTCCATGAGCGCTCCTGTGGGCGACTACGGCAACACAGGCTATGGCCGCAGCGGCATGGGCTCCGGTTCAAGCTGGAGCGGAGATTCGCAGCAAGGCTCCATGGCCCCTGCGGCGGAAGAAGCGCTTCTGACTGTGGGTATCCTGCGTCAGATGCTTGCAGGCGGTGACCCCTTTGACCCCCGTAACTACGGCGCGGTGCCAGCGGGTGGTGTGCCTATGCAACCCCAAATGCCTGTCGTCCCTCACCCCGCGGCAGGGCAACCGTCCGGATGGGTGGACCCGAGGGCGGGCGCGTATACAGGCTCACCGCCCGGAGCGGCGGGCGGCTATTTTCCCGGTGGCACCGCAGCGGCAGAGGCCATTGAAGACATGGCCCAACTGGAGCGGCTGGTTGGCCGTCTCGCGGGGGGCGGAGTGCCCAGCCAACCGGGTTCGCTGCCTGGCCCTCTCTCGGCTTGGCGCGGTCCCGGTGTTGCTCCCGTGGTGTACGCCACCATGCCGATGGAAGGAGCAACGCAGTCCACAGCCGTGGCAATGGAAGTTGTGGGCCGCATGATGTTCAACATTGCCCAAGACACCCGCTTGCTGCCCCCCGTGCAGCGGGCTGTGGCCAGCTTGGAGCCTGCGCTCAAGCAACTTGTGCAGCACGACGGCCGGTTTTTTACCGATGGCGCCCACCCTGCGCGGCGCCTGCTCGACGAGTTGACCCAGCGCAGCTTGGCTTTCACAGCCGAAACAGCTCCGGGTTTCAGCAGTTTCATGCGCCTTGTCACGGGGGCGGTAGAACATCTCTCGGCCAGCAACATCAAGGACTCAGGTCCTTTCGACACCGTGCTCAAGGCGTTGCATTCTGCATGGGACACGCAGGAGCAAAAGATCAAGGCGCACCACGAGGCGCAGCAAAAATCGCTGCTGCAGGCAGAGCAGCGCGAACTCTTGGCCGAAAAGGTGGCGGCGGACATTCGCAAGTTGCCCGACGTGGGCAACGTACCTGCAGACATCCTCGACTTCGCTGCCGGGCCTTGGGCAGATGTGGTGGCGCTTGCGCAAGTGATGAAGGCGCCTGATTCGAAAGACGAAGACCCTGGAGGTTTCCTCGCGCTGGTGCCGGTTTTGCTATGGAGCTCTCAGCCTGATCTCACACGCCACGAGCCTGATCGGCTGAATGACGCCATCCCCAGCTTGTTGGCCAAACTGCGCAAGGGGCTCAAAACCATCAGCTACCCTCCAGCCCAGACCAGCGCTCTGTTGCAAAGGCTGGTGGGCCTCCATCAGGCGGCGTTTGAAAAGCCCGCATCTGCTTCCGCACCCAAGGCCAGTGAGGCTCCGGTGCCTGAGGCAGAGGTCTCCCCGGCTCCGGAATCACCGGTTCTTGTCGCAGAGTCCGCGCCCTCAGCCGCCGCTGATGCACCTGAGGCTGCGGAACCCTCGGTACCGCCCGAGCCTGAAGTTGCTCCCGACCCCTATGCGGACTTTAAGATTGGTGCGTGGGTGGAATTGCTCACCAATGGTCGCGTCGTGCGCACCCAACTGACGTGGGCCAGCCCACACGGCACCTTGTTTCTTTTCACTGCGCCGGACGCGAGCACGCAGTCGATGACGCGGCGCATGCGCGACAAGCTGGCCGCAGAAGGTGCGTTGCGCGTGGTGCCGCTTGCCAAGCCTGCGGCACCCGCCACTGTGCGCGCGCTGGATGGTGTTGCCGCTTCAGCCTCCCGCAACGGCAAGCCTCAGGACACCAAGCTTTCAAGCTCCCGCTCTTCAGCGTCCAAGATGGCACCTTTGTCGAGTGCAGCGCCTTTGTCTTCTTCGTCTGCGGGCTCCAAGGCGATCAAAAACCGTTAAGAGTTCGCGTGTGGCAGCAAGCTCTGTGGCAGGGGCTTGCGCAAGTGGGGTTAAACGCACAACGACGGAGGGCAGCAGCGGCCTTCTCACGCCCTCAACAACTTCTTCCGAACCAGGTGGATATGGTTGCGCAGGGCGTACAGCTCATCGGCGTACGACAGGGGCACACTGACTTTTTCTGCCTGTGCCTCCAAGGCATTCAGCGATTTCAGCAGCTGTGCCGTATCGGCCTTGCCAGATTCCATTTCACTCTCGATCTCGCGAAGGCGGCCGTACCAGCGGAACACGCGCGAGCGCACGCGAAACTGGTACAGCGGTGGCACGATGCGCGACAAAGGCAGCATGACTGCCAGCAGGATGCCCAGCACCAGCCACATGCGCTCAATCAGGTTGGCTACCCAGAAAGGCAGGTACCGCTGGAGCATGGGTACCGGCTCGTTCATCGCGCGGTCTGCTTCTTTGGCGATGGGGAGCTCACTGTTGCGGGAGTTCGGGAACTCCCGCGCACGATTGAACCAGCCTGAGCTGCTGTGAAGCTTTTGGGCCTTTTGCGCAAACAATGTCAGCAATGCAGGGTGGGTGCCATCGCGCGCCAGCAGCGAGGTGGTGGAGGCCACCAGGCGCACATCCCTTGACGGCACATTGGCTGCGAGGTCAACCACACCGCGCGGCAGCGTGACGGGCGTCAGGAAAGGGAATCGCCGTCCATAGGCCTCGTGCTGTGCAAAATCCATCAACTGCACGCCGGGCGTCTGCAGCAGCATCTGCACCATCAGAGATTCCGGGGCTGACGCGAAGACCAGTGCATCCATCCTCCCGGCCAGGAAATCAACCGTCGCAGGCGTTTGGTCCAGGCGTGACATTCTGACTTCGCTCGCTCCTACCTTGTTGGCCTCCAGAAGGCGCTCCATCAAGGTCGGCACGCCGCTGCCAAGCGAACCCACGTTCACATGCAGCCCTCGCAGTTGTCGCAGGCTGTCCAGGCGTGGCGCGTTGTAAGCCCGCTGCGCGGACTCAGTTCGATAAAAGAGCCAGATAGGCTCCACGAACAGGTTTCCCAGCGACACCAGTTCGTCAGGGTCGTCTGGGAGCAGCTCTGCGGTTCCCCCTTGCACAAACGCTACATCAGCTTTCCCATCACGCAGCCATTGCAGGTTTTGAGACGATCCTTCACTGGGCAGCAGCACCACGTCAATGCCGTCCGCTGCAAGCGCCTTTTGGTAGCGCTTTCCAAACTCCTCGTAGGCACTCTGTGCCGGGCCGATAGCCAGGGTCACCGTTTTGGGTGGATTCGGATTGAGCCACCAATAGGCAAGCACCAGCAGCCCTACACCAAGAAATGCGAGTGGCCCTGCCGAAACAATCAGATCGCGCAGTGAAAGCAGCGTATTGCGAAAAGCCTGGGGCATGGGATGGCAGGATGCGGTGAAGGGGTGCAAGCGAGGTGGCGTAGCGCAGTAGGCGCGCGCCGTGTTTGCGACCCGGGGAGCCAGCCTCTTCAGAGGCCAGGTCCGAGCGTCGGAAGCCCATTATCCGCGCCGGCGAGTGCCGCCGATGCGCAACCGGCAACAGAAGAAATTTGCCAACTCCGAGGTCGGTGACGGTTGGACAGGCGTTTGGAGCTTAGAGATGCTCTGTCCTCGCATCGCGAAAAAAAAGTTTGTGCGTGCAGCGATTCCGCGCCTGTCTTCAGGCATGCCTGTCCTCAAAAGCAGCTACTTGGCGCTCTGGCGACGCTGCCGCTCGTACGACACACACTCGTTGATGGACAACAGGTCGTTATGGTCCGTATCCGCCGCATCGAAGTAAGCCATTCGGCTCTCCACAACTTCCTTGAATGACAGCTTTCCGTCACCGTCTTTGTCCGCAGAAGCCAAACGCCTGAGGCGACCTTTGCCGATGCCAGGCACTTGGGCAAGGTCTTGGAGTTGAACGTATCCCGTCGCATCGGGCGAAAGGCTGTGCCAACTTTGTACGATGTCCTGGTGGAACTCATCCAGGGAAACGCTGCCGTCGTGGTTCAGATCTGCAGATGAGCAGATTGCCTCAAGCCTGCCAGAGCCGCCAGCCTTGCTTGCACTGTGCTTGTGTGTGGACGCCTTGTTGGTGGTCGCGCGGGGCGGGGTGGTAGGTGATGAAACGGATGCATCTGCCGCGTGGGCAGGTACGGCCACACTGGGGATGAGGGCCAACAGTGCCAACGCACATGCACCTGTCAAAAAACCCCGAAGCGTCGCATGCCGGATGGACGAAATGGCGGTATTGCTGCGGGTCGCACAGTCTTGGTTTTGGATCATCATGAGGCTCCTTACCACCACCAGCGCTGGCTGGGGCTTCGGTTGCATGGCCACACCATGGTCGGTGCTCCCTGTCTAACGCGACCATCTTGCACGTCCAGGCATTTGCCCGTGAGCTGGCTGACGATCTGTCCGCCACGGGTCATCCAGCTCTGGCTGCGCGACCCGGAGCAGGACCACAGCACCACGCGGGCCCCATCACGTGGGTCACCCCTGTCAACATCCACACACAGGTCACGCACGCGAATCTCGCCGCCTCGGCCCACGGTGAAGCGTTGTGACGCGGTGCCATTGCACTCGTAGACCTGCAGTGCCGTGCCAGCCCGGATGTCGCCCTTCGTCACATCCAGACAAAGGCGCCCATCCACCCGGATCTCGCCGCCACGGCCTCCGCCGTAACTGGGATAGTCTGGGTAATCCGGCCTGCGGTCGTTGTCGTTGTTGTGGCGATTGTGGTTGGCCAGCAGCGCAATGCCTGCAATGGCAGCAACGGCCGCCACCGCTGCGCCTGTATTGGAGCCGCTGTTGTTGCCCGATGCATAGGTGCGCGTGACCTTGAACCGCCCGCCGCAGCCGCCATTGGTCCACAGTTCACGGTTGGTGAGGTCGTACCCCCACGTGCGGTTGAAGCGGCATGCTCCCTGCGTCTGGTCGGCCAGGTCAACCTGGATGGTGTCATCTGGCAAGCGGTAAGAGGCATAACCTCCGTTGGAGAGCAGTTCCACGAACTGTTCTTGCTGGGCCTGCGAGCTTTGGGCATGGAGCAGTAGCGCAAGGCACAACAGCCAGGCATGCCGTCGAAGGCGAGTGGGGTCTTGCATGAGAACTCCTTGCTGAACGAAACGACAGTTGACCGGGTGGCCAGCATGCACCGAAAAGGCACAGGCCACGCTGCGCTTGAGGGCGCCGGACCGGTCTCTTGAAAGCCATGCTACAAGTGTTGCCCCCACTGTCAAGCGCACACCGCTGCGGCATGATGTGGGCGGCAGGGCGTGTGGGTTACATGTGTTTCCTCTTGAGTGCGCTCACTATGCGGAGGGCACGCTGAGGCGGTGGAGTTGCACCGGCATGCGCTGTCCGGACCGGGTTTGCTGGCGTAGTAGCCAAAACAATCGGCAGCCAGTGCAATGCAACCGCTGGCGTCGGCTCGCCTGCGAGGTGCGAATCAGCGCAAAAGGGGTTGTGCCGCACCTTCTGTGCGGAACACGGCCACAGCATTCACCAAATCGTCGGCTTGGCCGCGCAGGCTCGCGGCCGCTGCCGCCATCTCCTCGACCAGCGCAGCGTTTTGCTGCGTGGCCTGGTCCATCAGCGTGACTGCCTCTCCCACCTGCGAAACGCCGGAGCTTTGCTCCGAACTCGCAGCGCTGATCTCGCCCATGATGTGCGTCACGTTGCCGATGCTGGCCACCACTTCTTGCATGGTGGCGCCGGCCTTGTCGACCAAGGTGCTGCCGTGTTCAACGCGGCCCACGCTTTCCGTGATCAACTGCTTGATCTCTTTGGCGGCCTGTGCGCTCCGCTGGGCCAGATTGCGTACCTCGCTGGCCACCACGGCAAAGCCACGTCCCTGGTCCCCGGCGCGCGCGGCTTCCACGGCCGCGTTCAGAGCAAGGATGTTGGTTTGAAACGCGATGCCGTCAATCACGCTGATGATGTCGTTGATCTTGCGGCTCGATTCGTTAATGTCGCGCATGGTCTTCACCACCATGGCCACCACCTCGCCGCCTTGCTGGGCGATGGCAGAGGCCGAATGGGCCATCTTGTTGGCATTCACAGCGTTGTCGGCGTTTTGCCGCACCGTCGAGCCAAGCTGTTCCATGGACGCCGCCGTTTGCTGCAGCGCGCTGGCCTGCTGCTCGGTGCGAACAGACAGGCTGTGGTTGCCCTGAGCGATTTCTGCGCTGGCCTGCGAAACGCTGTCGGACCCCTGCCGCACGCCTGAGACCAACTGCGAGAGGCTTTTGCGCATCGCCTCCATCGACGACACCACCGAAGCAATTTCGTCCTTGCCCTGAGCTACCAGCGGGCGTGCCAGATTGCCGCGCGCAAATTCCTGTGTGGCCAGGTTTGCCTCTTGCAGTGGCCGGACGATGGAGCGCGTAGTGGCGAAACCCAGCACGCAAGAGAACAGCACTGTTGCAATGCTGAGCGCCACCAGCTCAGCCCTCAGGGTTTCGAACTCTTTTTGCGATTGCACGCTGGCCCGTTGGCTGATGGCGTCGCTCTCCAACAGGAATGCACTGATGTCGGCCACCAGCTTGGCCAGAAGAGGGCGGCATTCCTGGTTGATTTTCTGGATGGCCGCGTCTTTTTCCCCCCGGCTTCCCAGGCGCGTAATCTCCAGCGCGACGGGGCCGTAGGCAGCTTCCGTCTCCTTGATGCGGGCCAAAAGGCTGTTCAATGGAGCGGCGGCAGCTGGGGCGGTTCGCAGTGCCTCTTCCACGTTCTTGAGCGCCTGGCCCATGGCCTCGTGCGCCACGCCAATGCGCTGGGTTTCTGCGGCTGCGTCTTCAGGAGAGCTGGCAATCACCAGATTGCGTGCAGATACCGCTCTGGCGTTAGCGGCATCCAGTACCGTGTTGCCCTGGCTTTTAATGACGTTGAACTGGTTCACCTGGATGTTCAGGTTCTCTTGCGTCAACGCTTCGCCGCGGATCCCCATGCCGGCCACGAGGATGAGGGCACAGGTCAGGACGGCATAGCCGATGCCCAGTCGGGTTTTGATGGACAGGTTCTGCAGGACGCTCACGGCAAGTTCTCCTCTCATGCATCACCGCCGCGGCCGAGGGTCGGGAGTACACAAAAAACCATCCCTTGGCGCGGCACCTGAGTCACGATACTGGGGCGACCCGGTATCAAGTCAAGTTATTTTTGGCCGCGCAGCTGACGGTGGGCTTGCTCGGCGAGGCCAGCATCAGAAACCTGCTGGCGCGGCCCGGTTATGGCAAGGGGATGGGGGGGCGATCAAGGCCCGGGCGTCCGGCGGGCACCTAGCTGCGCGCCCAGTCCGAAATGGCGGGCAGATACAGGCCCTCTGCCGTGGTGATCGAGCGGGCTGCGCGGGCGGCCCGGGCGGTGGCGATCGCCGTAGCCTCTGCCGCCATGGTCGAAAGCACCATCATGCCCAGGCTCTTGCCCGCACGTCCGGTGCCCAGGCTGAAGAGGGTGTCGCCGTCGGACATGGTGTGCACGGGGTTGATGCTGCGCGCCAGCCCGTCGTGCGCGGCCACGGCCAGGCGGTGGGCCTGCACCTTGGTGATGACCGCATCGGTGGCCACCACGCCGATGGTGGTGTTTGTACCCGCCAGCAGCGGTTGGGGCGGGTCGCCGCGCAGCAGGGCACGGCGCGTATCGCGCAACTGCACGCCATCGTCCGTGCGGGCCCCTGCGATGACTTGCGTGGTGTCGGGGTCGATCACGTCGCCCAGTGCATTGCAGGCGATAAGGGCGCCCACAGTCACGCCATCCACCGTCACGGAAGCCGTACCGATGCCGCCTTTCATCGCGCGCTGGATGCCGAAGATCTTGCCCAGCGCTGCACCGGTGCCAGCGCCCACGTTGCCTTCAGCCGGGTCGGCCGAGGATGCGGCCTCGCACGCAGCGTAGCCTGCTGCCGCATCGGGGCGCACGCGCATGTCACCCACCAGCAGGTCGAACAGCACGGCAGCCGGCACGATGGGCAGGCGGCCCACAGCCACGTCAAATCCTATGCCGCGCTCTTCGAGCCAGCGCACCGCTCCGGTGGCGGCGTCCAGCCCCCAGGCGCTGCCACCTGCCAGCATGATGGCGTGCACCTTGTCCACCAGATTGGAGGGGTGGAGCAAATCCGTCTCGCGCGTGCCGGGGGCGGCGCCTCGCACATCCACCCCGGCCACGGCGCCTTCGCGGGTGATGATGGCGGTGCACCCCGTGGGGCGGCGGGTTTCGGTGAAGTGGCCGACCTCAATGCCGGCCACGCGGGTGATGCTGCCAGCGTCGCCAGCCAGTGTGTTGGAGAAACTCATGACTGCTGATTATGGTGTCCTGTCGGACCTGTGAGCTTGTGTGGCCTCAAGCTCCGGTGGCGTGGTCAAGGCAATTTCTCGATCCGCTGGACGTGATATGCCCCGCTGATCTGCTCGGCCCGAAACCGCACCTTGTCGCCGGGTTTCAGGTCGCCCACCACGCTGGCGTCGGCCACGCGGAACACCATGGTCATGGGTGGCATCTCCAGGTTCTTGATCTCGCCGTGTTTGAGGGTGAGGCGCAGGGTGCGCGGGTCCCACCGGGTAATTTCGCCTTCGCTCAACTCGGCCTGGGGCGCGGTCGATGCGGTGGCAATGGGGTGGTGGCTGCTGTGGGTGTCTGCAGCAACTGCGGCGGGGGCTTGGGCCAGAGCGGGCCCTGTGCCCAAGACGAGCAGGCCGGCAGTTAGCGGGATGGCGAAGAGGTGCTTCATCATGTCGATGCCTCTTTGTTGTAGCTGTTGAACACGCGTGTGCTGCCGTCGTGGGCCACCAGCAGCACGTCGTAGGGGTCGCGCCGGTCGCCATACACGGCGCCGTCCATGCCTGGTGAGCCCACGGGCATACCGGGCACGGCCAGGCCCAGTGCCTTGGGTTTTTGCTGCAGCAGCTTGCGCACATCGCCGGCGGGCACATGGCCTTCGACCACATAGCTGCCCACCAGCGCGGTGTGGCACGAGCCCAGCTTTTGAGGCAGGCCGAGGCGGGCGCGCGCGCCGTTGTTGCCGGTGGCGTGCACCTTCACGGCAAAGCCGTTGGTTTGCATGTGGTCCACCCAGTCCTGGCAGCAGCCGCAGTTCGGGTCTTTCCAAACTTCGACAGGCGTCGGCGAAGTAGCGCGGCTGGCAGAAGGTATCAGGGCGATGGCCAAGCCTGCGCCTGCGAGGGGCAGGGCCGTGGCAAGCCATTGGCGGCGGTTGGGCTGGGCGCGGGAGGCTGAGGGTTGTGTCATGGTGGGGCTCCAAAAAATCGGGTTGCGGTTCAGGGCTTGTGCGGCAGCACGGTGATGGTTCCGGTCATGCCCGCTTGGTAGTGGCCGGCGATAAGGCAGGCAAAGTCAAACTGGCCCGTGCGGTTGAACTGCCACACGATGTCGCCCTTCTTGCCTGCGGCCACATGGGCCATGTAGGGCGCGTCGTGTTCCATGCCGGGGTGCTTGAGCATCATTTCGGCGTGCGCGTCCAGCTCGGCCTTGGTTCCGATCACGACCTCGTGCAGCATCTGGCCCTTGTTATCGGCGCGCAGGCGCACGGTGTCGCCTTCACGCACTTCAATGTGGCGTGGCGTGAAGCGCATGTCGTCCGTCATACGAAGGGGGATGGTGCGGCGCACGGCTTTGGCATCCCCTGCAATGCCCCAGGCCTTTTGCTCCTTGGTGTTCTGAGTGTCCGGCGCGGTGTGTGAGGTATTTTCATGGCCAAAAGAGGCGCTAGCGCTTATCCATAAAGCGCTAGCAGCTATTAATTTGATAGTTTTCATGGTGTTTTCCTAGTGCGAGGAAATCAGTGTTGGTGGCCGCTGTTGGCAGATTTGCGGACATTGGCTGCGCCGGGTGCTGTGCCTGGTGTGTCGGTGCGCGCGGGGCTTGGGATGCTGGCGGGGGCGCCTTGCCATTCGTAAGCCACCGTGCCTGCAGGTTGCTTGAAATCACCCGGGTCGCGGTAGTCACCCGCCGCCAGCCCTGCGCGCACTTTGAGGGTGGTGAACATGCCGCCCATCTCCAGCGGGCCGAACGGGCCGGTGCCGGTCATCATGGGGAGGGTGTTGTCGGGCAGCGGCATCTCCATGGCGCCCATGTCGGCCATGCCGCGCTCGCCCATCACCATGTAGTCGGGCACGATCTTCTGGATCTTGCCGACCAGGCCCCGGTGGTCCACGCCGATCATGGTGGGCACGTCGTGCCCCATGGCGCCCATGGTGTGGTGGCTCTTGTGGCAGTGCAGGGCCCAGTCACCGGGTTCGTCGGCAATCAGCTCGATCTGCCGCATCTGCCCCACGGCCACGTCGGTGGTCACCTCGGGCCAGCGCGCGGTTTTGGGCACGGGGCCTCCGTCGGTGCCGGTCACTTCAAACTCGTGCCCATGCAGGTGGATGGGGTGGTTGGTCATGGTGAGGTTGCCCACGCGAATGCGCACCCGATCGCCCTGGCGTGCCACCAGAGGGCTGATGGCGGGGAACACCCGGCTGTTCCAGCACCAGATGTTGTGGTCCAGCATGGTGTTGACCTTGGGGGTCATGCTGCCGGGCTCCACGTCGAAGGCGTTGAGCAGGAAGGCGTAGTCGCGCTGGACCTTGGCGATCTGCGGGTGACTGCCCTTGGGGTGGGTGATCCACAGGCCCATCATGCCCATGGCCATCTGCACCATCTCGTCGGCATGCGGGTGGTACATGAAGGTGCCGGGGCGCCGCGCCAAGAACTCGTACACAAAAGTCTTGCCCGGCTGGATGGAGGGCTGGGTGAGGCCACTGACGCCGTCCATGCCGTTGGGAAGGCGCTGGCCGTGCCAGTGGATGCTGGTGTGCTCGGGCAGGCGGTTGGTGACAAAGATGCGCACATGGTCGCCCTCGACCACCTCGATGGTGGGGCCGGGGCTTTGGCCGTTGTAGCCCCACATATTGACCATGAAGCCGGGCGCCACCTCGCGCACCACGGGCTCGGCCACCAGGTGGAACTCCTTGATGCCGGCGTTCATGCGCCATGGGGCGGTCCAGCCGTTCAAGGTGACCACAGGGTTGTAGGGGCGGCCCGTGGGCGGGTGAAGCGGTGGGGCGGTGTCGGCGCTGCTTTGCGTGGCAGGCTCGGGCAGCGCGGCCAGGGCCACGCGGCTGACGGACGAGGCAGAGACAGCGGCCACGGCAGTGGCAGCGCCGGAAAAGAAATTGCGGCGGTTCATGTCAGTGGCCTTGTGGGGTGGTGGTGGCAGATCGGCTGCCTGAAGCAAGGCTTTGCAACCCGCTGGGTGAGGTGCCGGTGAGTGCCTGCTGCAGGTCGGTCTCAGCCAACCAGAAGTCGCGCTGCGCCTCGATGGCCTGGGTCACCGCTTGCGTGCTGTTGCGGGCTTCGGCCAGCAGGTCCCACACGCTGGCCAGCATGCCGTTGTAGCGCAGGGTGGTTTCGTCGGCAATGAATTGGCGCAGTGGCAATACATGGGATTGCTGCTGTCGGGCCAGGTCCAGCGCTGTGCGGTATGTCAGCCAGGCGCTTCGCACTTCAGAGCGGGCGCGCACGGCCGTTTCCTGCAGGCGCGCCGCGTCGTGCGCCAGTTGGGCCTGGTCGCGGGCCTGCGCTGCGCCTCCCCAGTCAAACAACGGCAGTGGCAGTTCTAGCTCCCAGCCGCGCACGGTGTCCCGGTGGTCGCTGGCGCGGTCTGTGGTGGTGTTGCGGTTGTAGGCAATGCCGATGTCGCCGAACACCGCAGCAGCGCGGCTCCAGCCCTGTTGTGCGGCCTGTAGCTCCAGCTCGCGGCGTGCGATCTGTACGTCCAGCCGCTCGCGCAGGGCGGTTGACTCGATCAAATCTGCACGCAGCGCCTGGGCGGGCAGGGGTGGAAGCGTGCCAGCCAGTTGGTACTGCTGCGCAGGTACGCCCCAGAGGCCGAGGTGTCGATTGAGTGTTTCTCGTGCGGCGGCCGCCGCCAGCCGCGCGCGTGCAAGCTCGGCCAGTGCGCTCTGCAGCGTGGCCTGCTCGCGCGCTTGCCGCAGCCGGCTCCAGTTGCCCGCCCGCACCATGCGGCGTGCCAGTTCGGCGCCTGCTTCGGCTGCTTCGACCATTCGGCCGTGCGTGGCAGACACCTGCTCGGCTGCCACCGCGTGCAGCCACGCGCGTCGGGTGTCAGCGCCCAAGGTGACGGTGTCCTGTGCGGCCTGCAGCGTGGCGATCTGTAGCCGCTCTGACTGACGCTCTCTGCGCCAAGGCAACGTGACGAGGTCCAGCAGGCCAAAGGCCAGGCTGCGCTCGATTTCGCGCTCATGGCTGCCTGTGAGCCGCCCGAGGGTCAGGTGCGGGTTCGGAAGGGTGAGTGCCTGCACCCTTTCCGCATCGGCAATGCCCAGCGCAGCGAGGCGGCGCGCTAGACCAGGGTTGTTGAGCAGGGCAATGCGAACGGCCCTGTCCTCGGTCAGGGGCTGTGCCAGCCACTGCTCGATGGTCCTTTGCGCCTCAGCCCGTTCGGTGGGGGCCATCGCGGGCAAAACGGCACCAGGCGTGCTGAGGGCGGTTCGGCTGGCTGCAAGTGCGGCCACATCACCGCGAAGGCCGTCGGGAGACACGCTGGCGCAGCCCGCCAGCACGGCGGCAGCGCCCAGCACGCTCAGGGGATGGAGCGCGTTCATCGCGTGTCTCCGCGACCCTCATGGCCTGCATCGGTGCGCGTTGGTATGGGAGCCGCTTCCCCGTGGGCGGATTGCCGCGCCTCCCAGGCGGCGATGTCAGCGTGCCCGCGTGGGAAAGCAGCTACAGCGTCATTGGCCAGCCGCCAGCGTGTTCCTTCGGGAAGCGAGGCTAGGGGCTGCGGCGTGGGTAGCGCCTGGTACGGCAGCGGCGCTGAGGGGGCGTCGGGGATGGCTGCATCGGCGACAGGCTGAGCCTGCGCAGCCAGTGAAATCCACAGCCCCAGGCCGATGGCTAACGGGGAACGAGCAAAAATAAAGCGAAGAAATGGGGCGCGCATGGGCGACCTCCTGACGTGAAACGAACGGACACAGCGTTGCCGCCCGAAGCGCGCAGAGCGACGCGCCTTGGGGCCAGGCAGACGCACTTCGGGCGTCAGGGATCAGGAGATGGGTGGTTTGACGGTGCGCGACACCGGCGCGCTGTCGAATCGCGCAGAGGCGCCGGGAACCACATGCGCTGCTGCATGCAGCAAGGGAGACGTGAGTGCGGGAGGTGTGAGCGCGGCGGAGTGGCAGATTTCACATGCAGTGCAAGCCCCTGCGTGGTGCGCCGGGCCGCTGTCGCAAGCGGGGCCGAACTCGCCAATGCAAGGCGAAGACGCTGCGTGGCGCGCTTGCCCGCCATGGTGGGACATGGCACCGCCTTGCTCTTCCTGCTGGCCCGGTCCATGATCATGGCCATGGTCCGGGTGGGTGGCCGAGGCAGCGTGGCCCAAAGCCTGTGCCGAGTGCGCCGCAGCGCCCACGGGTGTCACCATTCCTGCGGCCATGGCGGTGCTTGTCAGGCCACGCAGGACCAGCAACACCATCAAGAACAGAAAAAAGCCGCGACGCATGGCGCCATCATAAAGAACGGGCTGGACAAGACGCTTTGGTGAAGCCCGGTGCGAAGAATGGTCTCATACCGCCATGTAGCGACCAGGGCGGTGGTTCATGGCGAGCACTAGGTTCAGTGCCACAGCACCCGCAATGGACCAAGCCACGCGCAGGGGCTCAACCATCCACAAGGCCAGCAACACAATGGTGCAGTCCACAGCCATCTGCACCTTACCCGCGCGCCAGCCGTAACGGTCCTGCAGGTACAACGCCGCAATGCCCACGCCCCCCAGGCTGCATCGGTGACGAAACAGCACCAAAAAGCCCGTGCCGGTGATGAGCCCACCCGCTATGGCTGCATAGAGCGGCTGAAGCTGCGCAAACTGCAGAAACTGCGATTGGAGTTCGGTCAAAAGCGACAGCAGCAACACGGCGATGAAAGTCTTCACCGTGAACGCCCGTCCCAGCTTGCGCAGCGCCAGCCAGTAAAACGGCAGGTTCAGCACAAAAAAAGCCTTGCCGAAACCGACCCCGGTGGCGTAGTGCAGCAAAAAGGCCAAGCCGGCAGTTCCGCCCGTCAACAGTCCCGCGCTGGTGAAAAAGGCCACCCCAACGGAAATGAGCAGCACGCCAGTGAAGATCGCCATCGCGTCCTCAGTGAGGCTATGGGGCACGGCGACCGGGGTGAGGGCGGCCGGTACGCTGGAACCGGGGGTGGCCGAGGGGGCGGGTGTGCTGGACATGCGCGAACAGGGAGCAAAAAACGGTCTGGAGCCGAGGCGGCTGAGTGAGCAGCAGGAAACCTGAATTGGATCACGCAAGACCCGTGCCGCCCTTGTCGCGGGTCAAGAAACCAGCCAGGGCTGGAGGCGCTTCGATAGTTGTAACACCTGCAACGCGAGCAGCCCGCGGAGAGGCGGGCATGCCGTTCCTGCGAAAATAGCGGGCTTTGCCCACCGGGGACCCGTTCCCTGATGCCAGTGACGCCTTCGGAATCAATCCGGCGTGCGGCGCATGCGCAGTGAATGGCCTCTTTGGGATGTATTTGCACCACCGACTCAACAGCTCACGCCTTGTTGTCCTGCTCCAGCAATGGACGCGGGCGGAGTGTGCGCGCAGTGGGGCATCGTTGGGGGCTTCTGCGTCGGCGCCGGATGTGGCGCAGGAGCTGAGCCAATGGCTGGGAACTGTGG
>JBCNOJ010000549.1:0-2729 GCA_039593925.1 Acidovorax sp. | reverse complement strand
GCGTAGGGGCTGATGGCCTTTTGCGTATTGGCCAGCAGCGTGACGCCCGCGTAGCACAGCGAGCCGCCCAGGCACATCAGCACACCTGCCAAGTAGCCCTGGCTGTTGTTGCTTGCGGCGGCGGCCGCGGCAGTTCCGTCGAGCAGCCCGGTGGTCAGCACCAGGCCCGCCAGCGCGGCCAGGGTGGCCAGCCACTGCATGGGCGAGATGGCGGCACGCAGAAACAGCGCGCCAAACACGATGACCCAGATGGGCTGGATGTGAAAGATGACCGTGGCCACGGCGATGGAGGTGCGGGGGATGGCCGCAAAGAACAGCGCCCAGTTCAGCACCATGAGCACGCCCGTGGCGCAGGACACCCAGCGGGCTTTGCCGCTGAGCAAAAGCTCACGCCCCCGGCCGGCGGCCAGGCACCACGCCAGCAGCGCCAGCGCGCCAAAGGCGCAGCGGAACCACACGGTGACTAATGGGTGCTGGCCCGCCTCTTCCACAAACACGCCGATGGTGCCCAGCAGCACGCCACCGGCAATGAGCAGCCATTGGCCGTCGCGCTCGCGGACTTGTGAGTTGGCTTGTGCGTTGGCGGGCTGTGGCGTGCTGGCAAGGGATGGCGATGCGGCGGTGTGGGATGGGGAGTGGTTCATGCCGCCGATGCTCACGGTTTCGGGCTACGTTGTAAAACGGATAAATCGAACGGATACCATTCGATAAGCGAATTCATAGCAAACCGCCCATGAACTACCCGGACTTTCAGATCGACTGGCTCCGCGCCTTTGTGGCGGTGGTGGATGCGGGCTCGCTCTCGGGTGCGGCGCCGCTGGTGCACCGCTCGCAGTCGGCGGTGAGCATGCAGATCAAGAAGCTGGAGACCGCGCTGGGCCGCCCCGTGCTGCTGCGCGGGCCGCGCCACCTGGAGGTGACGCCAGCTGGGGCCGAGCTGCTGTCGTATGCGCGCCGTGTGCTCGATTTGCAGGCCGAGGCGCATGCGGCCTTGTTCGGCCCCAAGCTGGCGGGTCGCGTGCGGCTGGGTGTGCCGGATGACTACGCCAGCGCCTACCTCACGCCGGTGCTGCGCAGCTTTGCGCACCGCTACCAGGGGGTGGAGATTGAGCTGACCTGCGAGCAGTCCACATCGCTGATCCCGCGCCTGGGGCGTGGTGAGCTGGACCTGGCACTGGTCTCGCGCGACAAACCGCAGCGCGGGCGCTTTCTGTTTGATGAGCCGCTGGTGTGGGTTGGCGCTGCGCAGTACGAGGTGTGGCGGCGCGACCCGCTGCCCATTGCGGTGTATGAGTCGGCCAGCATGGCGCGGCAGGCCACGTTGTCGGCGCTGGCGGCGCGGCGCCGGGCCTATCGCATCGTGTACCACAGCTCCAGCCTGGCGGGCCAACTGGCCGCCGTGGAAAGCGGCCTGGCCGTGGCCGTGCTCACGCGCTGCAGCGTGCCGCCCCACCTGCAGATCTTGCAGAACCTGCCGGCGGAGTTTGACCTGCCGCCGCTGGATGCCATGCATGTGGCGGTGCTGCGCAGCAAGGTGTCGCAGCGTTCGCCTGCGGTGGATGCGATGTATGAGCAGATGGTGCGGACGCTGGGCGGTTAAGAGCCTGCCCATGCCGCGTTGGCCTTTACCTGTTTACCTGTGTTGGCGGCCACGGCAACCCTGCTGCCGCAAGGCACTTGCGCGACCGCGTTTGCGGACCAATCGCGTTCTAATGCCAGGCACCGGGCCGCGCCATCACAGCAAGGCGGGCCCTTTTTTTCCCAAGGAAAGCCATCCATGACCACCGCACCCGCCTCCTTCCCCACCACCGCCCTGCAATTGCGCTCGCTCGTCCAGCCCGACGGCACGTTGCAGCTCAGCCTGGAGCCCACGCCCGTGCCCACGCCGGCGCCTGATGAGGTGCTGATCCAGGTGCAGGCCACGCCCATCAACCCGTCGGACATCGGCCTTCTGCTGGGCCCGGCCGATCTGTCTACCGTGCAGGTCAGCGGCACGGTCGATCGGCCGGTGGCCACGGCGCGCATCCCTGAGCGCGCCATGCCCAACATGGCCGCACGCCTGGGCCAAAGCATGCCGGTGGGCAACGAGGGCGCGGGCCTGGTGGTGGCCGCAGGTGCATCGCCCGCCGCGCAGGCGCTACTGGGGCGCACGGTGGCGGTGATTGGCGGCGCCATGTATTCGCAATACCGGGCCATGCCTGCGGCGCAGTGCCTGCCACTGCCGCCGGGCACCACGGCGGCCGAGGGCGCATCGTGTTTTGTGAACCCGCTCACGGCGCTGAGCATGGTGGAGACGATGAAGCGCGAGGGCCACACCGCGCTGGTGCACACCGCTGCGGCCAGCAACCTGGGGCAGATGCTGGTCAAGATTTGTCAGAAGGACGGCGTGGGCCTGGTCAACATCGTGCGTAAGCCTGAGCAGGCGGCGCTGCTGCGCGAGATGGGCTCGCAGTATGTGTGCGACAGCAGCGCGCCCACATTCATGGCCGACCTGACGGATGCACTGGCTGCCACTGGCGCCACGATTGCATTCGACGCCACGGGCGGCGGCACGCTGGCCGGGCAGATCCTGCAGTGCATGGAGGCCTCCATCAACCGCACGGCCAAGGAGTACAGCCGCTACGGTTCGGCCGTGCACAAGCAGGTGTACCTGTACGGGCACCTGGACACGCGCCCGACCGAGATCCAGGGCACCATCGGCCTGGCCTGGGGCGTGGGCGGCTGGCTGC
>JBCNOJ010000548.1:0-2750 GCA_039593925.1 Acidovorax sp. | reverse complement strand
GTTTGCAGTTCTTCGGACTGGCGCTGGGTTTCTTCCAGCAGGGCTTGCAGGCGGCTGCGGTCCATGCCCGAGCGGATGGCCACCGCCAGCATTTCCGAGGCGCGCTCCATCAGGCTGCGCTCGGCATCGCTCACCGGGCGGTTGAAGCCCAGCTCGATCACGGCGAACACCTCGCGGTTTTCCACGGCCGGGGCCACCAGCAGTTCGGACGCGCTGGCCTGTCCCGTGCTGGAAGAGATGGGCAGGTAGCCCGGCGGCACATTGCGCACGTGCATCAACTCGCGCGAACGTGCGGCCTGCCCTACCAGCCCTTCGCCGCTGAGCAGCTTTTCGGTCAGCCGCTCGCGGGGCAGCGCATAGCCGCCAAACAGCGTGAAGCTTCCATCGCAGTCCGCCACATACCCGGCGCCCACCTGGGCCTTGAGGTAGGTGGCCAGGTATTCCAGGGCGAGCTCGCCAATGTCTTCCAGGCGGTGGTCGCCTTGCAGGCGCTGGCCCAGGCCGGTGAGGCCCGCCGACACCCAGGATTGGCTGGCCTTGGAGCGGTACTCGCGCGCCGTGAGTGCCGCCGAGATGCAGATCAGTATCAGCAGCACCAGCGAGCCGCCCCAGGAGTAATAGGTGGACGCCGTGGCGGCATCCACCCACTGCTGGCGGCGCGTTTCAAGCTGCTGGCTTTGCAGGGTGAACAGATCGCTGGCCAGGTCGCGGATGCGGTCCATGATGGTCTTGCCCGCGTCGGTTTGCACCATGGCCATGGCGCCTGCTACGTCGCCATTGCGGCGCAAGGCGATGGTTTCCCTCAATTCGTTGAGCTTTTGCTGCGAAAGCTCGTCGAGCTGCACCACCAGGCGGCGGTGCACCGGGTACTCGGCCACACTGGCCTTGAGGCCCGTCATCTGCCGCTCCATGGACGTCATCGCCAGCTCGAACGGCTGCAGATAACTGGCGTCGCCCGTCAGCAGGTAGCCCCGCTGGCCGGTCTCCGCATCCTTCATGGCGGAGTGGAACAGGTTGAGCTGGCGCATGGCCACCGTGGTGCGGTCCATGGCCTCCACGGCGGCAGCGCGGGTTTCGGCGGTCTTGTAGTTGACGACGGAAATGACCATGGTGGCCAAGGCCGCCACCACAAAACCCGCCAGTACAGGCCAGGGGATGGCAAATCGGTTGGTGGCCTGGTTGCTGCTCGAAGATGCCGTCATGCGGGCGAGTCCGTGGGTTGGAGGAACGCGGACTGTAGCGGGTTTGTTTCCGTTTGTACGTAAGCCGATGCCGCGTCTTTGCAGCGGTGTGAGCTGCTACATTCGGTGCGCCCGCACCCCTGGCGGACCGCCGTTCCGCCTTTTTTGCCCTCGCCCGCCATGCCTTCCGCCTCGCCGCCCAGCCGACTCGCCCTTTATCTGGATCTGATCCGCTGGGATCGCCCCGCAGGCTGGCTGGTGTGCCTGTGGCCCACGCTCAGCGCCCTGTGGATTGCAGCCGACGGGTTTCCGGGCTGGCACCTGCTGGCCGTGTTCGTTCTGGGCACCATCCTGATGCGCAGTGCGGGCTGCTGCGTGAACGACGTGGCCGACCGAGACTTTGACAAACACGTCAAGCGCACCGCGCAGCGGCCTGTGACGACAGGTGCGGTGACGGTGAAGGAGGCGCTGGCCCTGGGCGCCGCGCTGGCGCTGGTGTCGTTTGGCCTAGTGCTCACCACCAACGCTGCGGCGGTGGCCTGGTCGGTACCCGCGGTGCTGGTGGCCATTGCCTACCCTTTCACCAAGCGCATCGTCTCGATGCCGCA
The DNA here is from genome assembly GCA_039593925.1 of Acidovorax sp. GTDB lineage: Bacteria > Pseudomonadota > Gammaproteobacteria > Burkholderiales > Burkholderiaceae_C > Acidovorax. Next base: position 961 of record JBCNOJ010000548.1, on the reverse strand, counting down.
GGCGGTGCTGGGCATTGCCTTTAACTTCGGCATCGTCATTGCGTTTGCCGCCGTGCAGGGCCAGGTGCCGGCGGTGGCCTGGTGGATGTGGCTGGGTAACTTGTTCTGGGTGCTGGCCTACGACACCGAATACGCCATGGTGGACCGCGATGACGACCTGAAGATCGGCATCAAGACCTCGGCCATCACCTTGGGTCGCTTTGACGTGGCAGGCATCGTGCTGTTCTACCTGCTTTTCATAGGAATTTGGGCCTTGGCGCTTGCTCCATATGCGCTGGGCGCTATTTTTTATATAGCAATTGCAGGTGCCCTGGCCCAGGCCGCGTGGCACTTCTCGCTGATCCGCACCCGCACGCGGGAGGGCTGCTTCAAGGCCTTCCGCGTGAACCACTGGCTGGGCGCCACGGTTTTTGCGGGGATTGCGGGCAGCTACCTCTTGCGCGATTTGCTCAGTTAATGATAGCTATTGGCGCTTTCTGGATAAGCGCTAGAGGCCAAAAAGGCTTCAAGAACCGAATTCATCACCCAGTTCGTGGGCCCGTTGCTCCGCCGCACGCATGGCGGCTTCGAAAGCGGCGGCCACCCCGCTCGCCTCCATGGACTGCAGCGCGGCATACGTGGTGCCGCCCTTCGACGTGACGCGCTCGCGCAGCACGGCCGGTGGTTCGTCGGAGCGGCGGGCCAGTTCCGATGCGCCCACGAACGTGCCCACCGCCAATTGGTGCGCTTGTTGTTCAGTGAGACCCATGGCAGTGCCTGCACGGGCCATGGCCTCCAGGAAATAAAAGACATACGCCGGGCCGGAGCCCGACAGCGCGGTGACGGCGTCGAGCTGCTTCTCGCTGTCCACCCACAGGAACTCGCCTGTGCTGGCCAGGATGGCCTCCACCTGCGCGCGCTCTTCGGCACCCACCGCCGGGCGGGCGTAGAGCGCGCTCATGCCCTTGCCCACCAGTGCGGG
>JBCNOJ010000547.1:0-2751 GCA_039593925.1 Acidovorax sp. | reverse complement strand
ACACCATGAAGGGCATCAACGACAGCAGCAAGAAGATCGCCGACATCATCAGCGTGATCGACGGCATTGCGTTTCAGACCAACATCCTTGCGCTGAACGCCGCCGTGGAAGCCGCGCGCGCCGGTGAGCAAGGCCGCGGCTTTGCGGTGGTGGCGGGCGAGGTGCGCAGCCTGGCGCAGCGCAGCGCGGAGGCGGCCAAGGAGATCAAGGGCCTGATCGACACCAGCGTGGAGCGTGTGGAGCGCGGCACCGCGCTGGTCGACAAGGCCGGCACCACCATGGCCGAAGTGGTGGCATCCATCCGCCGTGTGACGGACATCATGGGCGAGATCAGCGCGGCAAGCAGCGAACAAAGCCAGGGCGTGAGCCAGGTGGGGGACGCCATCACGCAGATGGACCAGACCACGCAGCAGAACGCCGCACTGGTCGAACAAAGCGCCGCCGCGGCCGACAGCCTCAAGACACAGGCGGGACAACTCGTGGCCGCCGTTGCGGTGTTCCGCGTTCCGGGCAACACTGCCCAGGCTGCGGGCTTGCCAACGCTCTCAAAAAGAGAGCTGCCAGCGCTTTCCAGCTCTTGATTTCAAATGGTTTTCGATTGAAATCAACACATATCAAGCGCTATCGGCTCCTAATTTGAGAGCAACTCAGCAAGCGAATCCACAAACCCGTCTGCATCCACCGCCCGCACGGGCTGGCCGTGGTTATAGCCATAGGTCACCAGCACCACCGGGCACCCCGCCGCGCGCGCGGCCTGCGCGTCGTTGCTGGAGTCGCCCACCATCAGCGTTCGCGCCGGGTCTGTGCCCAGCGCCTCGCAGGTCTTGCGCAGCGGGAGCGGGTCGGGCTTCTTGCGCTCAAACGCATCGCCGCCAAACACGTGTGAAAACACACCGCGCAGGCCCTTGGCCTCCAGCAGCGGCAGCGCAAAAGCAGTGGGCTTGTTGGTGAGGCAGGCCAGCCGCAGGCCTGAAGCGCGCAAGGCCGCAAGGCCCTCGGCCACGCCGGGGTACACCGCAGCATATTGGCCGTTGATGGCCAGATAGTGGCGCTGGTAGCTGGCCCAAGCCTCGGGGTACAGCGCTTCTGTTTGAATAGCACGCTGCGCAGGCTCCACGTGCGCCAGCACATGGTGAAGCACAGAACGCAGCAGATGCTCCGAACCTTTTCCCACCATGGATTCGATGGCATTCGCGTCGATGGCGTGGAGGCCCAGGTCCCGCAGCATGCGGTTCAGGGCCTCGCTGAAATCGCCCAGGGTATCCACCATCGTGCCGTCGAGGTCGATGATGGCGGCGTCCACGTGGGACGAAGGCAGGGGAATGAAGTTCACGAGTGCGAAAACGGAGTTGGCAACTGCAGAGATCGTAAAGCCACAGGGCCCCGCCCGGCGCATGGGCCCGTTGCCATCGCCCCTCCGCACACGCGGGCACCCGTCGAACCGCTGTGTGCGCGCGAGGCCGTGGTGGTGATGCTGGATGCAACCATCCAGACATCAACGATCACTCCACAGCAAGCCGTGCCGCTTCAAGGTTGGAATCAAACACCAGCGAACGGGGCCAGGCAGGCCAACCCATCCCCAGGCTCGGATTGTTGGGATCGCCGTCGCGCGCAAAGCGACCGATGCTTTGCATCATCTTTGCCGAAAGGTCGAGCCGGCCCGCCCTGTTCGCCTGACTGAAGGAAATGTTCGCGTAGAGCGAAGGCCCGAAATTGCCGAAGATGAACGGCAAGTCAAAACTGTGCGCCGCGCCATAGACCTTGTCAAAAGGCGGCGGGAGCTCATCCCAGTCAAAACGGTAGTGCCAAACATCGCGCTGGCGTGACTTGAGCGCATTGAGCACGTCGTCTCGAAATGCGAAGAACCAGACGCGGTCCAGCTCCGCGATGCGCGCGTTCAGCCCCGTTGTCGGCGCATCGACCGGCAGGTATTGCGAAGGCACCCAGTCCTCGATGCGGCTGGCGGGTGGGGCGTCGGGCCGGTAGCCGTACGCTAGCTTGAACACTGCGGCGTCATCGAGCAGGCGGCCGCTCGTGCCGCCAAAAGCCGGCCGCGTCGCCAGCAGCGCCGGAAACAGCTTGCTTTCGTCGCGGGTGTTTCCCGCCAACACCGGCACCTTGAGGTACCTGCCAGCGCGGATGGCAGCGATGGGATCTGCTGGCACGACATGACCATCTGGGATTGGGTTGGCAGCCGCCAGGCCCAGCGGCGCAAGCCGCGTGCGCACGGTGGTCAAGATGGCATCTGCCGAAAGGCCGCGCAGGTAGGCGGCCAATTGCTGGGGCGTGTGCGAAGCGATGTGCGCCTCTGCGGCAGGCCGGTCGGCGGCCGTGCCATCGGCCACCAGGGATTGGACCAGCAAGGCGTTGCCACGCGTTGCCCAGACACTGTGGGGCAAGATGGTCGCGAAAGAGCCTGGCGGCAGCGTGGCAGCCGACGAAATGCCGCCGCTCAGCGCCACCAGCCTGTGAAACAGGGGCGCAGGCCTGGAGACAACCCCGGGTGAGGTGAGCAACGCGTACACCTTGACCGCTCCGGCGGACTCGCCCATCAAAGTCACTTTGCCAGGGTCGCCGCCGAACGCACCGATGTTGCGTTGGACGAACTCCAGCGACTTCACGATGTCGAGCAACGCGAAGTTGCCAGAGTCGGTCGCCGCGTCGCCCGTTTTCAGCGGTGCGAGCTCCAGAAACCCGAAGACGCCCAGCCGGTAGGCGACCGAGACCACCACGGAGCCGGTGGCACGGGCC
>JBCNOJ010000546.1:0-2751 GCA_039593925.1 Acidovorax sp. | reverse complement strand
ATCATCCAGCTCATCAACCTGGTGCGCAAACAGGCCAGCACGGCCGAGATCGAAGACCTGCTCAAGAAAGACCCTACGCTGTCTTTCAACCTGTTGCGGTTCATCAACTCATCCGGTTTTGGCCTGTCGTGCGAGATCACGTCGTTCCGCCACGCTGTCATGATCCTCGGCCTGAAAAAGCTGTTCCGCTGGGCCGCGCTGCTGATGACCACCTCGCGCGCGGGCGGCGCCCCCCCGGCCGTGGGCCAGACCGCCGTGGTGCGCGGCCGCCTGATGGAATTGCTGGCCGCCGAGCTGCTGCCGCCCGAAGAATGCGACAACGCCTTTGTGGTGGGCGTGTTCTCGCTGCTGGACACGATGTTGGGCGTGCCACTTGAAAAAGCGCTGGAATCCGTCGCCCTGCCCGAGCCCGTGATGGACGCCCTGCTGCGCCGCACCGGTGTGTTTGCGCCCTTCCTGGAGCTGACAATTGCCTGTGAAAGCGGCGACGAAGTGGCGTTTGCCAAGAACGCGGACGCGCTGCACCTGTCCAACCGGCAGGTCAACTGGGCGCACCTGCAGGCGCTGACCTGGGCAGAAAGCTTGAACGAAGACTGATGACCGCCGCGCGGCGCTGGCGCACTCGACAGCGCCAACGGCCGGTGTGCCCTGCATACAGAAAGCCCCGCTCTGCGGGGCTTTTTGCGTTGAGAGCCGGGCAACGGCGGTTGGGCTTGCATGTACCCGCCGATGCAACGCATCGCTCAGACGCCGCAAGCTGTGCACTGAGGTTAGATCAATCCAGCTCCAGCTTGCGCTCGCGGATCAGCTTGGCCCATTTGTCGTTCTCGCCTTTGACAAAGCCGAAAAACTCCACGGGGCCCAGCGAATGGACTTCGGAACCTGTGGATGCGAACTTGGCCTTCACATCGGCCAAAGCCAGCACGCGGGCCAGTTCAGCACCCAGCTTGTCCACCACCTCCTTGGGCAGACCGGCCGGCCCAACCAGGCCCTGAAAGCCGACGGACTCCATGGCACCCAAGCCCAGCTCGCCCACAGTGGGCACGTCAGGCAGTTGTGGGTCACGCCGAGGGCCGGTCACGGCCAGGGCCTTGAGCTTGCCGCCCTTGATCTGCGGCAGCAATACCGGCCCGGCGTCGATGAGAAGTTGCGTCTGGCCGCCGATCAGGTCCTGCACGGCTGGCGCGCTGCCTTTGTACGGCACATGGGTCACATCCAGGCCGGTGGCCTGGTTCATCAGTTCGCCGTTCAGGTGCGTGGAGGTGCCCGCGCCGCCCGATGCGAAGTTCACCTTGCCAGCATTGGCCTTGGCCCACGCCACCCATTCCTTCAAGTCCTTGGCGGGATGGTCGGGACGCGTCACGGCAATGTAGCTCCCTTGGCTGATCTGGCCGACATAGGTGAACTGCTTGAGCGGGTCGTACGGCATCTTGCGCTGAAGATAGGGCGCAATCGCAAACGGCCCGGTGTTGGCCAGCAGCAGCGTGTAGCCGTCGGGCGCCGCGCGGGTGAGCTCGGTGGCCGCCAGCATGCCGCCCGCGCCGGGTTTGTAGTCGATCACGATCTGCTGCTTGAGCGCTTCCTGCAGCGGAATCTGCACCGTTCGCGCAGCGAAGTCGATGCCTCCTCCCGGCGGGTAACCCACGATGAGGCGAATGGGCTTGGCCGTGGGCCAAGCTTGCGCAAGAGCAAGCGTGGCTGCCCCCAGCAGCAGCACGCCGGTGACGATTTTTTTCATGCGATGTCTCCTTGTTGTGGTGATGAAAAAACGCAAAGGTGTGGGGACCTCAGCCGCGCATGACCGCCGCGCGCCTAACCGCGGGGATGGTGCTGCGCATGCAGGGCCTTGAGGCGCTCACGCGCCACGTGGGTGTAAATGGTGGTGGTGGAAATGTCGGCGTGCCCCAGCAACAGTTGCACCACCCGCAGGTCCGCTCCGTGGTTGAGCAAATGGGTAGCAAAGGCGTGTCGCAGCGTGTGGGGCGACAGAGGCACCGTGATGCCCGCCACCTGCGCCCACTTCTTGACGATGACCCAGAACATGGCGCGGGTCATGCCGCTGCCACGCTGCGTCACGAACAGGTCGTCCGTTTGCTGCCCGCCCAGGATGACGCTGCGCGCCTCCTGCAGGTAGCGCTCCAGCCACTGGCGCGCTTCCTCGCCAAACGGTACCAGGCGCTCCTTGCTGCCCTTGCCCATCACGCGCAGCACGCCTTCGCTCAGTCCGAGCTGGAAGGTCTTGAGGGTGACAAGCTCCGTCACCCGAAGGCCGCTGGCATACATCAGCTCCAGCATGGTGCGGTCACGCAGGCCCAGCGGGTTGCCCAGATCGGGGGCTGCAAGCAGCGCTTCCACATGGGCCTGAGACAAGGTTTTGGGCACACGCAAGGGCTGGCGCGCTGCCTGCAGGCGCAAGGTAGGATCCTGGGTGATGCGCCGCTCGCGCAGCGCCCAGTGGAAGTAGCGGCGCAGCACCGTGAGACGGCGGTTGGCCGACGTGGCCCGCGTCTGCGCATGCCGGGCTGCAAAGTACGCCTGCAGATGGTGCTCGGCCGTGTCGTCCAACGCCATCGCTGGCTGCTGGTCGGCCAGCCATTGGGCATAGAGCGTGAGGTCGCGCAGGTAGGCAGCCAAGGTGTTGCGAGAAAGCCCGTCCTCCAGCCACAGGGCATCCACGAACGTGTCTATCGCTTGCAGGCTTACGGAGAGCATTCAAAAACGATAGCACGAAGAAACCAGCACCGCCGGACG
>JBCNOJ010000545.1:0-2760 GCA_039593925.1 Acidovorax sp. | reverse complement strand
GCTGGATGTGGGCTTGGTGGCTTGGCCGCCCGCATCCCGTGGCGGCGCCCAGCCGCCTGTGCCGGGTGTCACGGTGCAGCCCTGGCGGCGTGACCCGGTGATGGCGTTTGTGCCCGCGCGGTGGGCGACCCCTGCGCGGGCCATACCGCGCTGGCTCGCGCAGCAACCACTCATCCTCAATGACGAAGGCACGAGCCTGTCTCGCATCGTGGGCGAATGGTTTACACGGGCGGGCGAGCACCCCAAGGCCCGCATCCAGCTGAACTACAACGACGCCATCAAAAGCCTGGTGGCCGCAGGCTACGGCGCCACCCTGCTGCCCACCGAAGCTGCGGCGGACGCCCTGCACGATCCCCGCATCGCGGTGGTGCCCCTGCGTCCGGCCCTGTGGCGTCCGCTGGGCCTGGCCCACCGCAGCGGCCCGGTGGAGCGCGCCACCCAGCATGTGCTGGACGTGTTGTGGCAGCAAAAGCAGGCGTAGGCCAGGGCATTGCGCGTACCCAGCCACACCAATGCTAGAACCGCAAAAAATTTGGTGAAATCAGGCTCTGGCGCTTGATGGTAAAGCGCTTGCAGCTATCAATTTTGCGTCTCTGATTGCGTGTCTCGCATTGATGGACTCCCGCAAAAGTGCCCTGGCTTCAGCTGGGCACAGGCCAGGCAGCTTGAAGTGAAGGGGCTGCGGCCTTCAACCAGCTCCGCCAGGCGCCAGCGCACTCAGCACCATGCGCACGATCAGTTCTTCCGCCTTGTCGTAATCGCGCTCGGTGAGGGCGGGTTTGCCCAGCAGCAGGGCGAACTGGGCCTCCTGCTCGGCATAGGCCTGTGTGACCGACCAGATGATGAACATGAGGTGCGTGAAGTTGACCTTGGCAATGCGTCCCTCCCGGGCCCACCTTTCGAAGGTGCGCACTTCCGTCTTGAGCAGGGGGCCCACACGCTCGGCGATGGCCTGGCCGTACCGTGGGGCTCCGGCAATCACCTCTTTGGTGAACACCTTGGCGCCTTGGGGGCGCATGCGGGAGTACTGCATCTTGGCGCGGATGTAGCGGCCCAGCGCCTGCTGCGGGTCGTCGCTGTGCGACAGGGCTTCCATGCCCTCAAGCCACTGTGTCATCACATCGTCCAGCACGCGCTGATACAGCGCCTCCTTGCTGGGAAAGTAATACAGCAGGTTGTGCCGGCTGATGCCGATGGCCGCCGCAATGTTCTCCAGCGAGGCGCCCTCGAAACCGAACTGCGCAAAGTGGTTCTCGGCTTCTGCCAGGATGCTCTGCTCCTTGAGCAGGCGCGACGCCGTGGGCGCGCGGGGCGTGCTGTCGTCGGGGGCGACGGCTGACGCAAGGCTGGCGGCTGGCCGGGTTCTGCGGCGGCGGGGGGAGGGTGGTGCGTCCTGGGGCGGGCGGGCATCGGTCATTGCACCATTGTGGAACAACCGCAGCGCCAAAAACTGGCAATTGGCTTGCGCCGCGCCGCTTGGAGCGCCATTGGGCCCTGGTTTGGGTATCCGGCGCTGGCACGGCGATTGCTGTAGGGATTTTACCAATTGGTAAATTTTTACGGGTTGGTAAATTGGCCCACAACGCAGGGCACCGCTGCACACCAAGCGGCGGGCACCTGCACCCCACAGCGAGGACCACGATGAAACCTCCGAAGTTTGCGGGCGCATGCACCCATGCATGCGCCGCATTGGTTGCCTGTTGCTGCCGCAGTCGCAGTGGCGCGCACCACCTGCAACGGGCGCCAGCGCCCGCCATGGCCAGCGCGTGCCATGCCTGCACACCCACCCCGCACCTTTCGGAGGAAATCTGATGGACACACCCGCAAGCCGTGCCTGCGGCATTCATGCCGCACGCCTGAACCTGGCCGACTACGCCGTCAACTTCGGCGACGCCCACCCACCGCTCACGCGCCCGCAGGCGCTGATCGAGGCCGAGCGCTGCTACTACTGCCACGACGCCCCCTGCGCCACGGCCTGCCCCACGGGCATCGACATCCCCTCGTTCATTCACCGCATTGCGCAGGACAACAACCGGGGCGCGGCCCGCGCCATCCTGGAGGCCAACCCGCTGGGCGGCATGTGCGCCCGCGTGTGCCCCACCGAGGTGCTGTGCGAGCAGGCCTGCGTGCGCAACACCAACGAGGACAAGCCTGTGGAGATTGGCTCGCTGCAGCGCTACGCCACGGACGCTTTTTTTGAAAAGCCTGGTGCACCCCTGTTCCAGCGCGCAGCCGCCACTGGCAAACGCGTGGCCGTTGTGGGCGCGGGGCCTGCGGGCCTGGCCTGCGCCCATGGCCTGGCCGTGCGCGGGCATGACGTGGTGCTGTTCGAGGCGCGCCCCAAGCTCGGCGGCCTCAATGAATATGGCCTGGCCAGCTACAAGACCACCAACAACTTCGCGCAAAAGGAAGTGGAATGGCTGCTGTCCATTGGCGGCATCGAGGTGCGTACCGGCCAGCAACTGGGCCGTGACATCACGCTCGACAGCCTGCTGGACGCCTACGACGCCGTGTTCCTGGGCCTGGGCCTGCAGGGCGTGAACGCGCTGGGCGTGGCCGAGCCCACGGCCACCGGCCTGCGCAATGCGGTGGACTTCATCGCCGAACTGCGCCAGAGCACCGATCTCTCCACCCTGCCCGTGGGCCGCCGCGTGGTGGTGATCGGCGGCGGCATGACGGCGGTGGACGCCGCCGTGCAGTCGCGCAAGCTGGGTGCGGAAGAAGTGACCATCGTCTACCGCCGGGGTGCTGAAGCCAAGG
>JBCNOJ010000544.1:0-2818 GCA_039593925.1 Acidovorax sp. | reverse complement strand
TGTCACGGACGCGAACGTGATGGTTGGCAAGGTGCAGCCGCGTTACTTCCCAAGTGTGTTCGGCCCCGCAGCCAACGAAACGCTGGACGCTGATGCGGTGCGCGCCCGCTTCGAAGAGATTGCCAACCAGACGCAGCGCAAGCCCGAAGAGGTGGCTGAAGGCTTCATCCAGATTGCCGTGCAGCAGATGGCCAACGCCATCAAGAAGATCAGCGTGGCGCGCGGCTACGACGTGACACGCTACACGCTGCAGTGTTTTGGTGGCGCTGGCGGCCAGCATGCTTGCCTGGTGGCCGATGCGCTGGGCATGTCGCGGGTGTTTGTACACCCCTTGGCGGGTGTGCTCAGCGCCTACGGCATGGGCCTGGCCGACCAGACCGTGATCCGGGAGCAGGCCGTGGAGATGCCGCTGGACGCTGGCGCACTGCCGCTGATCGCTGAAAAGCTCGATGCCCTGGGCGCAGCGGCCCAGGCCGAGCTGGAGCGCCAGCAGGTCAGCACCAACCCCGTTCAGGTACGCCACAACGTGCATGTGCGCTATGAAGGCACCGACTCGGCCCTGGTGGTTCCGTTTGGCGACATGCCCAGCATTCAGGCTGCATTCGAAGCGGCTTACCGGCAGCGTTTCGCTTTTCTGATGGCGGGCAAGGGCCTAATGGTGGAGGCTGTGTCGGTCGAAGCCATGATCGCCGGCGATGCCCCCGCCGAGCCACGTCTGCCCGTGCATCCGCACCGCAAGCACCCTCAGCGTGAAACCGTGAAGATGTACTCGGGAGGTGCGTGGCACGACGCCGCCCTGGTGGTGCGCGAAGACCTGCATCCCGGAGACGTGGTTCCCGGCCCCGCCATCATTGCCGAGAAGAACACCACCACCGTGGTGGAGCCGGGCTGGTCCGCCCGCCTGACTGACCTCGATCACCTGGTGCTGGACCGCGTGACGGCGCGCAAGCTGCAATACGCTGCCGGAACCACGGTGGACCCGGTGTTGCTCGAGGTGTTCAACAACCTGTTCATGAACATCGCCGAGCAGATGGGCTTGCAGCTGCAGAACACCGCGTACTCGGTCAACATCAAGGAGCGCCTGGACTTCAGTTGCGCACTGTTCGATGCCGAAGGCAATCTCATCGCCAACGCGCCGCACATGCCTGTGCACCTGGGCTCGATGGGCGAAAGCATCAAGACCGTGATCCACGAGAACAAGGGCAAGATGCACCCGGGCGACGTGTACATGCTCAACGACCCCTACCATGGAGGTACGCACCTGCCCGACGTGACGGTCATCACGCCCGTCTACGTGGCAGAGGGCAACGAGCCGACCTTCTATGTGGGCAGCCGTGGCCACCACGCCGACATCGGCGGCACCACGCCGGGCTCCATGCCACCGTTCTCCACCCGCATCGACGAAGAGGGCGTGCAGATCAACAACGTGAAGCTGGTGGACCGCGGCATTCTTTTGGAAGACGAGGTGCGCAACTTGCTGGCTACGGGTGGTGGCACCACCCCTTACCCGAGCCGCAACCCGCAGCAGAACCTCGCCGACTTGCGTGCGCAGATTGCCGCCAACGAGAAAGGCGTGCAGGAACTCTCCAAAATGGTCGAGCAGTTCGGGCTGGATGTGGTGCAGGCCTACATGCGCCATGTCCAGGACAACGCCGAAGAGTCTGTGCGCCGCGTGATCACGCAGCTCAAGGACGGCCAGTTCACACTGCCGCTCGACAACGGTGCGCAGATCAGTGTGTCGGTCAAGGTCAACGTGGCGGAGCGCAGCGCGGTGATCGACTTTGGAGGCACCAGCCCGCAGCAGATGAACAACTTCAATGCCCCGCGCGCGGTGTGCATGGCGGCGGTGCTGTATGTGTTCCGCACGCTGGTGGACGACGACATCCCGCTGAATGCGGGTTGCCTGAAGCCGCTCAAGGTCATCATTCCGCAGGGCAGCATGCTCAACCCCAATCCTCCGGCCTCGGTGGTGGCGGGCAATGTGGAGACATCCACCTGCATCACCAATGCCTTGTTCGGTGCTTTGGGGGTGATGGCGGGCAGTCAGCCCACGATGAACAACTTCACGTTCGGTAATGCGCAGTACCAGTACTACGAAACCATCGCGGGCGGCAGCGGCGCCGGTGCGGTGCTGGATGCGTCCGGGCGCACCGTGCGGGGGTTTGATGGCACCAGTGTGGTTCAGACCCACATGACCAATTCGCGGCTGACCGACCCCGAAGTGCTGGAGTTCCGGTTCCCCGTGGTGCTGGAGAGTTACGAAATCCAGCGTGGATCGGGCGGCGCAGGGCGCTGGGCGGGGGGCGACGGCGGTGTGCGGCGCGTGCGCTTTCTGCAGGAGATGACGGCCAGCATTCTCTCCAACGGCCGCCTCAACCCGGCGTTTGGCATGGCCGGCGGGCAGCCCGGCAGGCCGGGTGCCAACCGCGTGCTGCGTGCCGACGGCAAGGTGGAGGAGCTGGGGCACATCGGGGCCGCGCTCATGCAGCCGGGCGATGTGTTCGAGATCGCCACGCCGGGCGGTGGCGGCTATGGCACATGCCAGAGCGACGCCAGCGCTGCGCACGAAGCGGCCGAGGCTGCAGAGTCGGCTTGAGCAGGGTGCGGTGGCACATTGCTTGCTGGGTGTTTTGCACTTTGCCCACAAGGCGTATTGGATGAACAGGAAATTGCCATGAACTCTGTGCCCGCCACCATTGCCGCACCTGCGCGGCAGCTGCTCCAGCCCGCATTGGCTGTCCCCGCACAGGCCGCCGGGCCCGCACCATCGGCCCCCGGCAGTGGTGCGGCGCCGCAAGGGCCCGGGCCCTCCGGCCCC
>JBCNOJ010000543.1:0-2833 GCA_039593925.1 Acidovorax sp. | reverse complement strand
GAAGTTGTCAAGGTCGATGAACAGGAGGGCGCCTTGCTGGCGGGTGCGCTGGCAGGCGGCGATGGAGCGTTGCAGGCGATCGAGCAGCAGGCGGCGGTTGGGCAGACCGGTGAGGGCGTCGTAGAAGGCCAGACGCTCGATCTCTTGTTCTGCGCGTTTGCGGTCTGTGATGTCCATGGTGAAACCATGGGACACCACCGAGCCATCGGCTTCACGGTGCGGGATCGCGTTGGTCATGTGCCAACGGATGCTGCCGTCTGGCATGCGCACGCGGTATTCGCACTGCCAAGGCACCAGCCTGCGCACCGATGCGATGGCCGAGCGCTGAACCTGCGGCAGGTCTTCCGGCACCACCCGGTGCATGAGCACGCCATGGTCGGCCGTCACCTCATGCGGCTCCACGCCCATGAACTCGCGCACGGCATCGCTGATGTACTGCACGCTGGTGGCGCCATCGGAATGCAGCCGGTACTCATAAATGAAGCCCGGAATGCGACTGGCGATGCGCTGAATGAACAGCAGCTGTTCGCGCAGCTGCTCGGCAGCACGGTGCTCGTCGGTCACGTCCTGCACCACACCCATCACCACCTGTACGCCGTCGCGGGGCAGCGTGCGCTGCACGCGAGAACGCATCCAGCGCACTTCACCATCGGGGCGCCGCCAGCGGTACTCCACATCCAGGCCGCGGCCGCGGTCACGCACACGCTTGAACACATGGCGGTCCTCCGGCAGGATGCCACTCAACGCACGCTCGGGGTCTACCCATTCCTGCTGCTCAAAACCCGCAATGCTGCACAGGCCGGGCGACCACAGCAGCACGGTTTCGCCCGGGTCCTCAATGCGGCGCCAGTGGCCAGCGCGCGCCAGGCTCTCCATGGTGTTGAAAACCTCGGTCTGCTCGCGCAACTCACGGCGCGCTTCTTCCAATGCCCGCTCCGAGGCGTTCAGCGAGGCGCGCAGCGTTTCGGTCTCGGTCACGTCCCGCACCGTCACCAGGATGCAGTCGTTGGTAACTCGGCGCGCAGACAAGTCCCAGGCCAGCAACAAACGGCCCGGTTCACGCACCACTTGCCGGCATTCCAGCGGCACCCCCACCTGCGCTACACCGTGAAGTTGCTCCACCAACGATGTGTTGGCCAGCAAATCAAAAACGTCCGCTGCATCGGCGCCCGGATTGCGCACCGCACCCAGCCCTGGCATGCGCCGCGCTGCTGCATTGGCAGCCAGCAATTGCAAGCGCCCATGCTGCAGCCGGAACTCCATCAATGCCACCGGAACGGCATCGACCAGCGCTTGCAAGCGCGCCTGCGCCATGGGCTCAATGAGCCTTTCACCTGCGGGGGCGAGAAGGTCGGCCAACAGTTCGGATGAAATCACAGCTGCTCTGAAACCTTTGAAACCGGGGGTTGTGAAAGACGCGTTCGCAAAGGACGGCACCGGGGGCAACGCCAAGGCACCAGCATACAGGCAAGAGTATGTCAAAACGTAACAAACACTGAAACAATCCGCGCAGGTTTCCAAGGGGAAACCCCATGACCGAACTGCTACAGTCCACGCCTCATTCCTGCCACCCCTGCATGTCCGACACGCTCGAACACCATACCCCCATGATGCAGCAGTACCTGGCCCTGAAGGCCGGGTACCCCGAGACGCTCTTGCTCTATCGCATGGGCGACTTCTACGAGGTCTTCTGGCAAGACGCCGAAAAGGCCGCGCGCCTGCTCGACATCACGCTCACGCAGCGCGGCCAGTCGGGCGGGCAGCCCGTGGTGATGGCGGGCGTGCCCTTCCATGCGCTGGAGACCTATCTGGCGCGCCTGATCAAGATGGGCGAATCGGTCGCCATTGCCGAGCAGGTCGGCGAGGTGGGCGCGAGCAAGGGCCCGGTGGAGCGCAAGGTGGTGCGTGTGGTCACGCCCGGCACGCTGACTGATACCGAGCTGCTGTCCGACAAATCTGAATCGCTGCTGATGGCTGTGCACCAGGCGCCCCGCGCGCGCTGTGGCCTGGCCTGGCTGAGCGTGACGCAGGGCCGCGTGTTCTTGGCCGAGTGCGCCCTGGACGAACTGGGCGCCTGGCTGGCACGCGTCGCGCCCAGCGAACTGATCTACAGCGCAGGCGTGACCGAGCGCTTTGAGCAACAACTGCAGGTGCTGCGCCAAAGCGGCGCCTTTACCTGCCCCATGAGCCCCCGCCCCGACTGGCAGTTTGATAGCGCCCTGGGCGAGCGCAAGCTGCTGGAAAACCTGGGCGCCGCCAGCCTGCAGGCCTGGGGTGCGCAAGACCTGGGCGAGGCCCACGCCGCCGCCGCCGGGCTGCTGACCTATGCCGAACACACGCAGGGCCGCACGCTCACCCATGTGCACAGCGTGCAGGTGCAGCGCAACGACGACCTGATCGACCTGCCCGCCACCACACGCCGCAATCTGGAGCTGGTGAAGACCCTGCGCGGCGACGATGCGCCCACGCTGTTCTCGCTGCTCGACACCTGCATGACGGGCATGGGCAGCCGCCTGCTCAAGACCTGGCTGCTGGAGCCGCAACGCGACCGCGCCCAGGCGCGCCAGCGCCTTTCGGCCACGTCCGCCCTGCGCGGGGCTGGAGGCGCAGGTGGCGGCGCGGGCCCCTGGTCCACGCTGCGCGGCGAACTCAAGGGTGTGAGCGACGTGGAACGCATCACCGCACGCATCGCCCTGCGCCAAGTGCGCCCGCGCGAACTGGTGGCGCTGTGCAAGACGCTACAAAAATCAGAGCTGCTAGCGCTTTCTGCTCAAGCGCCAGAGCCCTATTTGATTGAAATTTTCAGCCACCTGCACCCGCCCGAGGGGTGCAC
>JBCNOJ010000542.1:0-2834 GCA_039593925.1 Acidovorax sp. | reverse complement strand
AGGGTGGCGGGCCCGACGACAGGGTTAGCAGACCGGCCCGTAGGACGCCGGCGACCCGAAGGTCCCCTGCCCGGCCCGCCATGGTAAAGGCGTGCACGAGCACGGACGTAAAAAAGCCGCACAAGGCGGCCGTCCGGCCATACGGTAAGAATAGGCTGCTAAACCCAGCTGCCGTTGGTGCAGCAGCGCAGTGAATTATAGCGGCGGCAACGGCACAGCCCACGTGCCAGTTTGCAGCATTTCGTGATCGCGCCGTACCGCCAAACCCGCCGTCCTGTGTGGGCTTACCAGAGCGTGCGGCCGAAGAACGTCAGCGCGCGGTCCCACGCATGTTCGGCCCACACCGGGTCGTACTGTGTGATGGCGATGCGGTTTTCGCCCACGGCCGTTTCATTGGCGAAGGCGTGGTGCGCGAGATAGCGGTGGAAGTCCACATCGACGCCGGCATCGACGAGCTTCTTTTCCAGCGCATCGACGCCCTCGATCTTGAAGGCGGTGTCCTGCGTACCCCAGTGGCCCTGCACCGGCACCTTGATCTTCGAGGCGTCGATGTATTCCAGCGGAGGGTAGCCGTACCACACCACGCCGGCATCCGCTTCCGGCACGTTGCTCAGCGTCAGGAGCGTCAGCGCGCCGCCCATGCAGTAACCCGTCACGCCCACGCGGGCGCAGGTCTGCTTGAGGTATTGGACGGCGCCGCGCACGTCCTGCGTGGCCGCGTCGCCAAAATTCAGGTTGGTCATCAGGTGGTGGGCTTCCTCTTCCTCTACCGTCATCTTGCCGCGGTAGAGATCGGGCACCAGCGCCACGTAACCCGCGCGCGCGAGGCGGTCGGCCACGCCGCGAATCTGGTCATTCAGCCCCCACCACTCCTGGATGACGACGATGCCGGGGGCGCCTTCCGCCTTGGCGGGCTTGGCCAGATAGCCCTGGACATCCTGCCCGTCCGGGCGCTTGAACGAGATCATGGATCCTTGGGTTGCGGTCATGCGATGGCTCCTCTGCCTGGAACGAAAGCGCACAGGATAGTCCTGACGGATGAAATTTGCAGCCAGCGCTTCGGCGGCAATGAGCCTTTGTGCGCCGTTGCCCTGCCGATACCCCTCCATCAGAGGTGCCGATACGCAGCCCAAAGTCTCTATCATGGCGGCACGTTCACATCCGATTGCCTCCCATGATCAAAACCCTCGGTCTCATCGCTTACCTGCTCGTATTGCTGATTCACGTCTATATCGTTGTGCTCGAAATGGTGCTCTGGAAGACGCGCGGGCCCAAGGTCTTCGGCATGACGCCCGAGAAAGCCGCTGAAACCGCAGCCATGGCGTCCAACCAGGGCCTGTACAACGGCTTTCTGGTGGCTGCGCTGGTGATTGGGCTGGTGGCGCCAGACCCGACCGTCAACGCGTCGTTCGCGCTGTTCGGGCTGATCTGCGTGGCGGTGGCCGGCATCTGGGGCGCCATTACCGTCAACAAGCGGATTCTTTTCGTGCAGACCGTGCCGGCTGTGGCGGCGTTGGTGCTGGGGTGGTTCGCCTAAAGGCGTGGGGCGTTGAGCGCTGAAGCGACGGCTGCAATGCTTGTCTGCCTCGCCGCTGCGCACTAGCTTGAAAGAAGTCAGGAGCGCATTAGATGCGCTCTCGCCAACCGGGTCCTGCATATGCCGCCTGCAGATTGTCGGACGCTCCGAATACTGGGCCGGGCGCTGCTGCTGGCAACCCTGGTGTGGGGCCCTCTCGTCTCCGCTCAAGTGAGGAACGCCATGACGCTCACCTTGACCTCTCCGGCCTTTGCCGCCGGCGGCGAAATCCCCAGCCGCCTCACATGTGAAGGCGCGGATACATCGCCTCCGCTCGCATGGGCCGGCGCTCCGGCCGGCACACGCAGCCTGGCATTGATTGTCGATGACCCCGACGCCCCCGACCCCGCAGCACCAAAGATGACGTGGGTC
The DNA here is from genome assembly GCA_039593925.1 of Acidovorax sp. GTDB lineage: Bacteria > Pseudomonadota > Gammaproteobacteria > Burkholderiales > Burkholderiaceae_C > Acidovorax. The sequence goes on along the minus strand of JBCNOJ010000542.1, from coordinate 886 downwards.
CACTGGGTGCTCTACAACATCCCGCCCGCCACGACTTCGCTGTCGGAAGACGCGTCGCGCAAGGGGCTGCCTCCCGGCGCACGCCCCGGCAACAACGACTGGAAGCGCACCGCATACGGCGGCCCCTGCCCGCCCGTCGGGCGCCATCGCTACTACCACAAGCTCTACGCGCTGAATGTGGAACTGCCGGAGCTTGGCGCACCTACCAAGGCCGAGCTGGAGCGGGCCATGCGCGGCCATGTGCTGGCTGAAGCCGAACTTGTCGGCACCTATCAGAAGCACGACCACTGAGCCGATTCGTCGGAAGTTGAGGCAGGCTGCCTCTCAAGGCTTGGCAACCGCGCCCTGGCGAAACAGCGCATACGGCACGCCCCGCTCCGGGTGTGCCGTTGTCTGGTTGATGAAGCGTTCGACATCGGGCACGTCATGTAGGGCGGTCATGAACGGCGCCAGCGCATAACCCGGCGCCACGCAGCCCTGCACCAGCATCCACCGCTCCCATATCGTCACCCACAGCGTGGTGTTCTGCTTCCATCCCGGCACATGGATCGACATCCATTGCAGGCGCCGCTTCGCAGTCTCGGCAATCTCATCGTCGTACGCGAAGGAGTTGAACTGGCGGCAGCGCCCTTCCAGCCAGCAGTGGTTGCCGTGCTCGATTCGGTGGTGCGAATCACGCTTCCACTCGGCTTCGGTGATGCGCGGGCCGGCCGGCTCAGGGCAGTTGGCTACGCCTGACGATATCTGGAAGAACGGGTCGTGACCGCGGTTCTGCAGGTCGTCTTCAGCGTGGGTGGCCGGCGCAGCCAGCAGCAGCGCCAGAACAAGACAGCGTGCGGAAATCATCACCGTGGCCTCCTCGCCCGCACGGGGGCGTCGGCTTGAG
>JBCNOJ010000541.1:0-2839 GCA_039593925.1 Acidovorax sp. | reverse complement strand
ACGCGATCCACCACGGCCTGGAGCCCCACGTGGCTGGAGGCCGCATCGACGTGAGCGCGAGCCGCCTGCCAGACGGCCGCATCCGCCTGGAAGTGGCAGACACCGGCGCCGGCTACGACCCCGCCGCGCCCATCCGCGAGGGCCACGGCTTCGGGCTGGCCCAGGTGCGCGAACGGCTGGCCACCCGTTACGGCACCGCAGCCGCTCTTGAAATAAGAGCATCCAGTGAAGGCGGGACCATCGCCAGCATCGTTTTTCCCTTGGAATCTTCTACATGACCCGCGCCCTGATCGCCGAGGACGAACCCCTGCTCGCCGCCGCCCTGCGCCAAGCACTTGCGCAAGCCTGGCCCGGGCTGGACATTGCCGCCACCGTGGGCGACGGCTCCTCCGCCGTGCGCGAAGCGCTTGCACTGCGGCCTGAGGTGTTGTTCTTCGACATCCGCATGCCCGGCCAAAGCGGGCTGGACGCGGCCGCCGAACTGGCCGACGCGTGGCCCGAGGGTGTGCCCTTCCCCGCGTTGGTGTTCGTGACGGCCTACGACCAGTACGCCGTGCAGGCCTTCGAAGCGCAGGCGATGGACTACCTGCTCAAGCCAGTGCAGGCGGCGCGCCTGGCAAAAACGGTACAAAAAGTGCAGTTAGCGCTCGCCCAGAACGCGCAACCAGCTATCAATTTAGAAGCGACTATGGCGCAACTGCGCCATCTGCTGGCAGCCCCGGGGCTGGGTGCTGACGGGGCAAGCGCACAGGCCCCGCAAGCAGGCGTGGCCCAGTCCCCCCTCACGCTGATCCAGGCCAGCAGCGGCAGCCAGATCCACATGGTGCCGGTAGCCGAGGTGCTGTACTTCGAGGCGGCCGACAAGTATGTGCGCGTGCTGACCGCCGCGCGCGAGTACCTGATCCGCACGCCGCTGAAGGAACTCACGGCCCAGCTCGACCCTCAGGTGTTCTGGCAGATCCACCGCAGCACGCTGGTGCGTGCCAGCGCCATCACCACGGTGACGCGCGATGCGGCCGGCAAGTTGCACCTGGAACTGGCGGGCCGGCCCGAGAAGCTGCCGGTGAGCCGCCTCTACGCCCACCTGTTCAAGGCGATGTAGCGCGGCGCGCCGCTGCGGTTGCCTCGCCTCGCCTTGCGTTGTCTTGCGCCGCGTTACCGGTTGCTGGCCAGCAGCAACCCGCCCGCGCCCATGAAGAAGCCACCCGTGGCCTTGTTCAGGCGCACCACACCGCGCGAGGTGCGGATGAACCGGCGGATCTGCCGGCCGCCGGCCGCATAGACCGCGGTGGACACGAACTCTGCCGCCAGATACACCGAGCCCAGCACCACAAACTGGTGTACGGCGGGCTGGCTGGGGTCGATGAACTGCGGAAAGATGGCCGCGAACAGGATGATGGCCTTGGGGTTGGTGATGCCCAGCAAAAACTCCTGCGCGATGAGCGAGCGCAGCCGCACCGGCGTGCCGCCCGTTTTGGCACCGCCGCCGTCGGGCCCGTCCACCACCTCCAGCCCACTGAACTCCCGGCTGCGCCAGGCGCGCCAGCCCAGCCAGAACAGGTAGCACGCGCCCACCCACTTCACGGCCGTGAAGGCAGCCTCCGAAGCCAGCAGCATGGCGCCCAGGCCCACCGCAGAAACGGTAAGGAAAATCGCGAACGCCGCCGCCCGCCCCATGGTGGCCACGAGCGCCACCCCGACGCCCGAGCGAATGCCGTTGTTCAGGCCGCAGAAGTTGTTGGGGCCGGGCGTGAGCGCAATGGCAACCGCCACCGGGGCAAAAAGAAGCGCGTCCATGGAGGAGTCCTTCAGAAACAGAACAGGCCACGCCAAATGGCGGCGCAGCCCTCAGTCAAGCAGTCTAAAACACCCGAGGCAGCGAGGTCGTTGGCGAGATCTGCCCAGCAAGCCGCCGCACACCGGGGTCACGTGTCAGCAGGGGCAGAAGACTCAGCGGGCCAGCTCGACCACCGTGCCCCACAGCACACCCGGCAAAGCCTCGTAATGGGCCACCACCACCACGCGCCCGGGCTGGCCGGCCGCCTGCGCCAGGGCGCGGCCCAGATATGCAGCGGAGGGCTTGTCGAGCCCGCCCACCGGCTCGTCGATCAGCGTCAGCGGTGCGCCCGAAGCCAGCGCACCGGCCATCAGCACCTTGCGCTTGCTGCCAGTGGACAGCGCATAAAACGGCTTGTGCAGGTGCTCATGCAGCGTAAAGCCTTCGATGTGCGCCGCCAGCGCGGCCGCGTCCCACATCGGGTAGCGCGCGGGCAGGCTGTCGAGCCAGCCGCGTGCGGTAAGGGAATCCAGATCGCCAGCACGCGGGTCGACCCAGAACACCTGGTGCGCAGCGCCTTTGGGCGCATCACCCATGTCCACGCCCTGCAGCACGATGCGGCCCGCCTGCGCGGTGAGCTCGCCCGCCAGCAGACGCAGCAGCGTGGTCTTGCCAGTGCTCTCATCACCACGCACCAGCACCAGTCCCGCGGGTACCGCGACGGACCAGTGGTCCAGCACCGTCACTTCGGGGTAGGCAAAACACAGGCCTTGCACCTGCAGCACCACGTTCTCAGACATCCAGCTTCCTTGGTTTTCATCGATGCGTGCGAGAGGCCCTCACGCCAGGCCGGCACGGTCCGGAATTCTAGGGATGCTCTGCGCTTAGAACCTGTTCAAAGTCTTTTTGGAGTCGCACAAGTGCCTTGCCGGGATGGGATGCAAGGCGCGGTGCGCAGTGGATAGCTCGGCTATCCACAAGCGCCGCAACGCCGCAGACCGCCCGCCCACACCGCTGCCCTTCGGGTGGGAGCGAAATCGGGCGATTGGAGGCCCCGGCTGC
>JBCNOJ010000540.1:0-2851 GCA_039593925.1 Acidovorax sp. | reverse complement strand
CGCAAAGCGTCGGCCCCGGTGGTGCGGACCTCGCCATCCAATGCCAGCGTGGCTTGCGCCAGTGTGCCGGACAGTTCTGCAGACACGCCGCGCAGCGCAAGCGTTTGGGGTGCACTCACGCCATCGCCAGACGCGGCAGCAGCTGGCAGGGTGACGTCCAGCCGCGGGGCGGTGAGGGTGGCTTGCAGTTCGAATGCTGGTGTGTTGCGCGGCGGTGCTGCCCCGGCCGCGGCGGCCTGAATCTGTGCGGCCGCGGTTTGCCAGCCCCCTTTCCAGCGGGCGTTGAGCTGAACCGCGCCTTGTGCGGATGCACCGCGCAGCGCCTGCTGGGCTTGCTCACCCACAAAAGGCAGTGTGGTGAGCCAGCGCAACGTGCGCTCGGCGTCAACCCATTGCAGTTGCAGCTCGCCATTACCGGTGTTGGGTGCAACGAGCCCATTGGCGCGGACGTTGGCCCCAGGCACGGCGAGCGTCACCTGGCCCTGCGCCGATTGCGCGCCCAGTGCCACGCGCAGGCTGGTGGCTTCGGCACGGGCCTGCAGGGCATCAAGCAGCAAGCGGTCCACCTGCACGATAGCGCCGCTCTGTGCTCCGGCAGGCGTGCTGGGTGCAGGTTGCCAGCGGCCTTCGGCGACGAAAGCGTTGATGCGCAGCGGTGCGGGGCGGTTTGCGGCAGGGGCTGTGCGTCCGGCGCCTGTGGCCCGTACATCCGCGCTGAAGCGCACGCTATCGCCCTGTGTTTGGGCCCGCAACCGGCCTGACAGCGGCGCCGCCGCCAATGCGGTGTGCAACGTGTCGGGACGAATGCCGCGCAGGTCGGCTTGGCCTTCCAGCGCGCCGGTGGCTGGGGTGAAGCGGCCTTGCAGCGTAGCGCTGCTGGAGCCTGCGCTGACGGTGGCACTGGGCACATCCCAATGCGTGCCGTCGTAGGTGGCGCTGGCCTCCAGTGCGGTCAGGGGCAGGCGGGTGCGGTCCCACGGGCCGGGCAGGTCATTGCGCAGCGCGGTTTGCAAGGCCCAGCCGCCGGGCTCGGCGGTGGGGCCGGCTTGCAGGGTGCCGTGCAACGCGGTGGCAGGGGCTTGCGGCCACAAAGTGGCCAGGTTGACCGCGCGCAAAGTGGCGGTGGCGGCCTGCAGCGGTTGTTGGGCCCAAGGGGCCAGCGTGGCCGACACCTCGGCCTGCATGGGCTCCTGGGAGACCGCAGGGTTGGCGTTGGCGGAAGACGCCGCTGCGCGTGGAGCCGGTGTGCGTGGGGAAGGCTCGGAAGGGGCACTGCCGGGCAAGGCCAACGGCGATGTAGCTTCTGCCACCGGGTTGATGCGGGCTTGCAGCTGCAATTGGGCTGCCGCCGTAGCCAGCGTGCCTTGCAAGGTGGCTTGGGCCGCCAGCCCCACGGGAGCAGTGCGGGTGCTGCCGGGCACGGCCGTCTCCAGCGTGCCGTCCACGCTGGCCGACAGCGCCATGGGGGCCTGGGCCTGCAGCGTGACGCGGGCACTGTAGCGGCCCTGGGCGAGAGCCAGGTGCGCGATGTTCAGGCGGTGCTCGGCACCGTCAAAATGGTAGTCACCCTGCAAGCCAAGCGCCTGTACAGCGGGCGAGCCCGCCCACTGGATTTCATCGACGCGGAAGGGCACGCTGATCTGCAGGGGCAGCACCAGCTGATCCAGTGGCGTTGGGGGCGTGAAGGGCTCCGGTTGAGCGACCGGCTGCGGGGTGATCAGCACGCGGGCCGCGTGCACTTCGCCCAGTTCGAGGCGGCGCTTGAGCAGCGGCACCAGCTGCCAACCGATGCGGATGTCCGTCACTTCCACTGTGAGGGTGGGGCTGCTCCAGCGAAGCCACCCGATCTGTCCGCCGCTGCGCAGCGCGCCAGTCACGTCCCGGCTTTCGAGACGCTGTTCGGCCGGCAGGTACCGCGCGGCACGTGCCAGCGCTGTCGCCAGCGAACTGTTGCTGCCCGCCCACCACCATACGGCCGCAGCCGCAGACACCAGCAAGGCCACCAGGCCCACCAACAGCCATCCCACAACCCGCAGAGCGCGCCGCGTGCGTGGGCCAGGCGCACGGCGTGCCGATGACGAGCCAGCACTGAAGTCCGGCGACACACGCGGTGCTTTGGACGGTGGAGTTGGCGCCGCCATCAGAAGCTGAACCCCAGGCGCAGATGCAGGCGCACTTCTTTGGTCTTTACGCCATAGGCCAGATCAGCCTGCAACGGGCCCACAGGGCTGCGCCAGCGCACGCCAGCTCCCACGCCCACGCGCGGGTCCAGATCGCCAGCGCGGTCGGCCACAGCGCCCGCATCGACAAACAAAGTGCTTTCCCAGTCGGTCATCTGGCCCTTGTAAACAATGGGGCGCTGCCACTCCACGCTGCCCGTGGCCATGTAGCGGCCGCCATAAAGCTGGCCGTTGTCGGTGCGTGCGCCGATGCTGCGGTAACCATAGCCGCGCACTGTGGTGTCGCCGCCGGTGAGGAACAGTTGCGTGACGGGCACTTGCGCGCCATCGCGTGCCAGCACGGCACCGGCCTCCGCGCGCAGTGCGAGGCGTGCATTGCGGCCAAGGCCTGCATCGTCCTGTACGCGGCCCATCGGGACAAAGGATTGCCAGCGCACCAGGGTGCGCACAAACGGGTCGCGTTCGGGCCGCAGCGTCGTGCCCAGGCCCAGTTCCACGGCCAGCCCATGGCCGCGCGTCGGGGCGGTCAGGCTGTTGAAGTAGCGGCCTGTCCAGCCATAGTTGACGCTTACGGCCGTGCTGGAGTTGGAGGGAAGCTGCTCGCGCTCCGCCAGCCCCTGGCTGTGGGCGTAGTCGTACTGCAGGAAGTAGTTGCGGTCGATGTTCTTGGT
>JBCNOJ010000054.1:0-16348 GCA_039593925.1 Acidovorax sp. | reverse complement strand
CCACGCCCTGGCCTGCAAACGCAGGGGCCACAAAGAACATGTCGATGTAGCCGTTGGGCTGCAGGTCGGCAAACCCGGCCACAACGCCATCAGCAGCCTCGGCAATGAACGGCTGGTTGTCCTGCATGCGCTGCGCCCACTGCGTGGTGTCGTACTCCGCCGGGGCCCAGGCCGCCCGTTGTTCGGCTTTGTAGTGGTGGGCCGTCAGGCTGTGCACGGCGGCATGGAAGACGGCGCGCAGCGCGGCCTCGTCGCCGGGGCGGAAGTTGCGGATCGAGATGGAAGCTTGTGTTGTCATGATGAAGGCGGCGCGGCCATACTGCGCAGCCGCTGGTGGGTTTCATGGGTGTCGTCCACCCGCAGCTGGTGTTTGGACTGCAGGTAGTGGTGGGTGAACACGTCAAGGTACGCATCCAGCGCCTGCGCAGCGCGGGGCTCGCCCGCCAGCTCCAGGCACAGCGAGGCGACCTCGGCAGTGCAGAAATGGTCGTCGCGGCGCGAGCGGCGCAGCTGGTAGCGCGAGACCTGCTCGCTCTGCAGGCTCAGCACCGGAAAGCGGTCGAGGTACGGGCTTTTGCGGAACATCTTGCGCGCCTCGGGCCACGTGGCGTCGAGCAGGATGAAGAGCGGGCGTTTGGCATTTGCGGCACCGTCAGCAGCCACCGCCGTCACCACACGCTCAGGCTCCACAAACTCGCCGGGGAACACCACATACGGCTGCCACTGTGGGTCGGCCAGCAGGGTCAGCAGGTCGGGGTGCACCTCGGTGCGCGCCCAGCCAAAGGCCAACGTGTCTGCCACCACATCGGCGATCAGCCACCCGGTGTTGCTGGGTTTGAGCGGTTCGATGTCGGCCATCAACAGGCACACGCCTGCGCGCGTGGGGACTACCGGGCGCAGCGCGCAGATGCAGTGGCTCGGCACAAGCCGACAGCCAGCGCAGCGTTCGCCCTTGATGCCACCGCGGGCCAAAAAAGGCTTGGCGCTGCGGGCCAGGCGTTCGGTGCGCAAGCGCGAGACGGCGTGGGCAGGCATGGCGGAAGACGGAACGGGGTGGTGCGCTTGGGACATGGGTTGATAACGATCAGGCATTCCATTGTGACCACCTGAAACCGTGAAGACATCTGCAAAGCCCGCTCCTAGAATCGCGCCCCTTTCAACGAGGGAGCGACATGAGCGATAACGACAACACCGGCGCGGATACCCGTACAAGCGCGAAAGCCACCGCCAAAACCGGCATTCAAAAGCACTTCAACGAGGAAGGCAGCCAGTCCAAACCGGTGGTGCTGGTGGCCACCTTGTTCATCGTGGCGCTGGGCCTGTTTTGCGCCTACCTGTTGTTCCGGGGCCCAGACGAAAAGAACGTGTTCTTCTTCCTGCGCCACGGTGTGATTTTTTACCCCCTCATGGCCCTCGGCGTTCGTGACCGCGCGTGTTGCCCTGCTTGGCTTCAAGCGGCTCAAAACCATGTAGCCGCAGCGTGCGGGGCGTTCAACCGCCCACATGCTCCAACTCAAACAGCGGCACCTCGGCCTTGCGGCTCAGCCACAGGCCGCCGCCCAATTCCATCGCACCTTCCTGCAGACCGCGCCGGTACAGCTCGGCGCGGTGGCGGAACACGCGGTTGTCGGTCAGGTCTTCGTCGATGATGTCGCGCTCGTAGTCCTCGCGCGACACCGCTTCCACATACAGCGCGCCTTGGCTCAGGCGGCCCAGGTTGTGCAGCGCGGCCTTCAGATCGGACGGGCTCAGGTAGGGCAGCACGCCCTGGCAGATGACCAGGTCGTACGGCTTGTCGGCCACATAGTCCACCACCGAGCCCTGCTGCCAGCCAAAGCGCTCGCACAGGTAGGGGCTGAACTCCACGCCCTGGTAGCTGGCGGCAGGAAAGTGCTGCGCCATGATGTCTTTCCACAAGCCGATGCCGCAGCCCACATCGAGCACACGGCGCACCGGCACGCGCAGGTACTTGAGGTAGCTGCACACGAAGGTGCCCAGGCGCTCCATGTGCTGCGGGTCCACCACGCTGGTCTTCTTGTCGAAGTAAAAGCGTTGGTAGTACGCCTCGTCAAAACTGGCTGCATTCGCTGATTTCACGCGTTCCATCCTTTTGCCTGCGCCGGGGGCCGGCGCCCCACCCACTGCGCGCTTACCGCGCTGCAGGCGCATTGTGTGCGGGCGGGGAGTATGGCTCAGGTGACATCGGTCGGGCGGTCGGTGGCCAGAAAGCCCTCAGGGTCGGGCAGCGGCGTGACGGGCACCAGCATATCGCCCGGGCGCAGCTGCTCGGTGAAGCCCTCGAGCGAGCCCATCGATCTGCGGTCGCGCGCGGCCACCGGGCTCGACAACATGTACGCAACGCTCAGCTGCGCCAAAGCCATGAGCGCATTCCGGTGCGTGCGCTCGTGCGCGTGCGAGGCATCGGCACCAAAACCGATCAGCGCGGTGCGGATGTCGTTGCCCGCCTCCACGGCCGCCGCCGAGTCGGAGCGGTAGAACTTGAACACGTCCCTGCGGTGGGCTATGCCGTGCAGCTGCGCCAGGCCCACCAGCTTGTGCGTGAGGTGGTAGTCGAACGGGCCTGACATGTCCTGAAAACAGATGGTGGCAGCATGCTCGTCGGTGTTCTGGCCGGGTGCGGCAATCGCGATGTCCAGGCTCACCATCTCGGCAATATCGCCATGGAGGGCCGCCGAGGAGCCCGAACCCACTTCCTCGGTGATGGTGAAGAGCGGGTGCGCATCCACTGGCAGCGGCAGGCCGCTGTCCACCAGGGCTTTGCAGGCTGCCAGCAGGGCGGCCACCGCGGCCTTGTCGTCCAGGTAGCGGGATGTCATGTAGCCGTTGGGCAAGATCTCCAGTTGCGGGTCAAACGCGATCCAGTCGCCCACGTTGAGGCCTGCGTCCCGCAGGTCCTGCGCATTGCGCGACGCCACGTCCACCCGCACCTCTACGTGCTCCCAGTCGGAAGGCTGGGTATCCACCTCGGCACCGAAAGCATGGCCTGACGTTTTGAGTGGCAGGCAGGTGCCGCGCAGTTGGCCCGCATCGGTGAACACCGTGAGGCGACCGCCCTCGGCAAACCGCGACGACCAGTGACCGATGGGCACCACGCCCAGGCGGCCGTTGGGCTTGAGCTCACGCACCATGGCGCCTAGCGTGTCCAGATGGGCCACCAACGCGCGCGCGGGCCGGGCTTCGCGGCCACGCAGCGTGGCACGGATGGCGCCGCGGCGCGTGATTTCGTAGGGGATGCCAATCGCATCCAGCCGCCCCGCCACATAGCGCACCACGCCATCGGTCAAGCCCACGGGGCTCGGGATGGCCATCAGCTGCAGCAGCGTTTCTTCAAGAAACACCGGATCGATCGGCGGCAGCATCGCCACCGGATGGTTCGGGTCCTGCACGGCAGGAATCTTCTGGCCCAAGGGGGCGTTCAAATTGAGGTCGATGGTCATATGGCGTCCTCCAGGCGGGTGCGCGGAAACAGCAGATCGATGAACCGCTGCACGGTGGGTTGTGGCTCGTGGTTGGCCAGGCCGGGGCGTTCGTTGGCTTCGATGATCACGTAGTCCGGCCCGTCCACGGCGGGCACCAGGAAGTCCAGCCCGGTGACGGGAATGTCCAGCACCCGGCTCGCGTGCTCCGCAGCCGAGCGCAGGGCCGGGTGCAGTTGCGCCGTCACATCGTGGATGGTGCCGCCGGTGTGCAGGTTGGCCGTCTTGCGCACGGCCAGTACCTGGTCTGTTGGCAGCACATCACCCAATGCCAGGCCTTGCGCTGCAATGCAACGCCGGGTCTCGGCATCCACGGGAATGCGGGACTCGCCGCCCGTGGCTGCACCTCGCCTGCGGCTCTGCTTGTCTATCAAGCTGGCGATGGTGGAATGGCCGTCGCCCACCACCTGCGCCGGGCGCCGGATGGCGGCGGCCACGACCTGGTGGTCAATGACCACGATGCGCAGATCCTGCCCGTCGCAGAACTGCTCCAGCAGCACACGGCCGTCGTGCTGGTGGGCCGCTTCGATGGCGGCCTCCATCTCGTCGACCGAAGTGATGTTGACGCTGATGCCCTTGCCCTGCTCACTGTCCACCGGCTTGACGACGATGGCCCCGTGTGCGCGCAAAAAGGCAGCGTTGTGCTCGCTGTCACCCGCCAGGGTCTGCTGTGACACCCGCAATCCCGCACGCTGGAGCAGCCGCACGGTCACGTGCTTGTCGGCGCAGCGGCTCATGGCCACCGCACTGGTGAGCTCGGTCAACGATTCTCGGCAGGTCACGCTGCGCCCTCCGTGGCTGAGCTTGAAGTAGCCGTTCTCTGCGTCGATCACATCCACCAGAATGCCGCGCCGCTGCGCTTCATCCAGGATGATGCGGGCGTACGGGTTCAGGCCCACTTCGTCGCTGTGCGGCGGGCCGGTGAACAGCGGCTGGTTGATGGCGTTGCGGTGCTTGACTGCGAACACCTGGATGTTCTGAAACCCGAGCTTGGTGTACAGCGCAATGGCGGATTGGTTGTCGTGCATCACGGACAGGTCCATGTACGCCCGTCCTCGCGCCTGAAAGTACTCGGCCAAGTACCGCGTGAGCGCCTCGCCAATGCCCGGGTGGGTCGCTTGCGGCGCCACCGCCAAGGCCCACAGGCTGGCGCCCGGATTGGCGTCGCCAAAGGCTTCGGCATGGTCCAACCCCATGGCGACGCCCAGCACCTCTCCACTGGTCCGGTCCTCCGCCAGCACGTAAACGGTGCGGCGGTCGGCGCGCGAACCCCACACCCGTTGTGGGTCCACCGGCACCATGCGGCGGCTGCGGTAGATGGCGTTAACGGCCGCGAGGTCGGAGCGTGTGCGCAGCCTGCGCACGGTGAAGCCGCGCCGCACCGCCCGCGCTGGCTGGTAGCTGTTGAGCGTGAGGCGAAAGGCCTCGGAAGGGTCCACAAACAGTTGCTGCGGCGCCTGCGCCACCACCACGTGGGGCTTGTCGAGGTAGAACGCGATGTCCCGGTCGCCCGCGCGCTCCTGCAGCAGTTCTGCCGCGATGTCTGCGGGGTCGGCAAAGGTGTGCCCGGCAATCAGGCGGCCCCAGCCGCAGTCCACCACCGCGTTCGCAGCTGCTTCAGGCCTCAATACGGTGCGCACACCCTCTGCCTGAGGAATCGGCTTGCGGTCAAGGCGCAGAGCGCGTTGCGCGTGCTTGCGTGTCTTCACTGCGGCCTCCTTCAAGCGGGTACGTGGGTTTGCAACCATTGCTCCAACAGGCCCAGCTGCCAGAGCTTGGAGCCACGCAGGGGCGTGATGTGGCCGCCGGGGTCGGCTAGCAATTGGTCGACGTAGTCCTGGCGGAACAAGCCGCGCTCGCGGGCGGCGCGGCCGCACAATGCGTCGCGCACATTGGCCAGCACGTCGCCCTGCAGGTACTTCAGGCCCGGCACTGGAAAGTAGCCCTTGGGCCGGTCGATCACGGCGTCCGGAATCACCCGGCGCGCCGCCTCTTTCAAGATGCCTTTACCGCCACCGGCCAGCTTGTGGCGTGCGGGAATGCGTGCGGCCAGCTCCACCAGCTCATGGTCCAGAAACGGAACGCGGGCCTCCAGGCCAAAGGCCATGGTCATGTTGTCAACCCGCTTCACGGGGTCGTCCACCAGCATCACCGTGGTGTCCAGCCGCAGGGCTTTTTCGACCGGATCTTGTGCCCCTGGCGCGGCAAACTGCGCGTCCACAAACGCCGCGGACGCGTCCGAGGTGAGATAGCGGTCCTGCACCGTGCGGCGGTACTCCGCGTGGTCGCGGTCGCGAAAGGCGGCCAGGTAGTCCGGCACAGGCTGGGCGCTACCCCGCAGCTTCGGGTACCAGTGGTAACCACCAAACACCTCGTCGGCGCCCTGGCCGCTCTGCACCACCTTGCTGTGGCGGGACACGGCCTCCGACAGCAGATAGAACCCGATGCAGTCGTGGCTCACCATGGGCTCGCTCATGGCCCGGATCGCTTCGGGCAGGCGGCGAAGCAGCTCGGCCTCGGGCACGAAAATGCGTTCGTGCACCGTACCAAAGCGCTGCGCCACGATGTCGGCGTATTCGAACTCGTTGCCCTTTTCTCCACCCACGTCCTCAAAGCCCACGTTGTAGGTGCGCAGCCCTTGCACACCGGCCTCCACCATCAGGCCCACGATCAGGCTCGAATCGACGCCACCGGACAACAGTGCACCTACCGGCACGTCGCCCACCAGGCGGCGGCGCACAGCCAGGCGCAAGCCATCCAGCAGGATGTCCTTCCAGTCGTCAAACGAGCGGTTTTCTGCCTCGGCATTGCGCGCGTAGTTCAGCGACCAGTAGGCGGTTTCCGTGCGCTGGCCGTCGGGTGCAATGTGCATGAGCGTGCCCGGTGCGAGCTTGCGCACGCCGCGCAGCATCGTGTATGGCGCGGGCACCACCGCATGAAACGACAGGTAGTGGTGAAGGCCCACAGGGTCGATGGAGGTGTCGATGCCGCCGCCCGCCAACAGCGCAGGCAGGGTGGACGCGAACCTCAGGCCACCGGGCACTTCAGCGTAATACAGCGGCTTGATGCCCAGGCGATCACGCCCCAGCAGCATCCGGCCCGTGTCGCGCGACCACAGGGCAAACGCAAACATGCCATTGAGTCGCTCTACGAATGGGGCTCCCCACGCGTGGTAGGCCTTGAGCAGCACCTCGGTGTCGCCTTGCGAATAGAACACGTAGCCCATGGCCTGCAGCTCACGCCGCAGGTCTGCGTGGTTGTAGATGGCGCCGTTGAACACCACGCCCAGCCCCAGTTGGGGGTCCACCATGGGCTGCTGCGCAGCGTCGGACAGGTCCATGATCTTCAGTCGCCGGTGCCCGAAGCCCTGCCCCGCCGTGACGGCCAAGCCATAACTGTCCGGCCCCCGGTTGCTCTGGTGTTGCGTCATGCGCTCCAAGGCGGCAATATCCACCGCAACACCATCAAAACGGACTTCTCCCGCCAAACCACACATGGGCTGATTCCTCCAGTGAGTACCGCGGCTCCCAACCATTAATCACCCAGGCGTGAAATGGCCTGCCCGATAAAAATCAGACTTTTAAGACGACTGGCGGGAAAGCGGCAGGTGCACCACTGCAGGAGCAAATGGCAGGCAAGGCGCCAACCATACAGGGAACAATACCCTGCCAAAACTGACTGCGCGGAGATGAATAATCCGGAGTCGTTTTAAGCTCGCGGCAGCAAAATAGTGCACACAGGGGTTAAAAGAAGCCGCCATTGTAACCAATCGATATATCAAAGTCAACCCCAAGATAATGACGACTTGTAATTGCCTATATTCAACCCATTACATCGACTTATTTTCATAATATGCAACAGACTCGAGGGCCCATTATTCAAGCCGCTCATCGCATTTCTGAAAAGGGGCGCACACAGGCTCACCAAAGCCTGAACGCCACTGCCGCTGGCTCCGCTGGTCGATGGATTCGCTGATCTCCGCCGCGGCCCGAGCGCTGGCTACGGGCGATGCCCTCGGCGCCCTGCAGCGGGTGGCCCTGCGCGGCGACCCTCCCGCGCTGGCCTTGCGCGGCATCGCCATGGCCCAACTGGGCGAACTCCCCCGTGCGCGCGAACTGCTGCAACAGGCTTCCCGCGCCTTCGGCGCCCACGAGCCCGTCGCGCGCGCCCGCTGTGTGGTCGCAGACGCCGAAGTAGCCCTGGCCCTGCGCGACCTGAGCGGACGCAGCCAGTCGCTGACGGACGCTGCCGCCGCACTGCATGCCCGCGGGGACCACGCCAACGCGTTGCAGGCACGCCTGGTGGAAGCGCGCAAGCTGATCTTGCTGGGCCAGCTGACGGAGGCGTCGAGCGTGCTGGAGCAGGCGCAAGCCACGGCGCTCGCAGCCCCGATACCCTCCCCCCTTATCGCGACGGCAGCGCTTGCGGCCGCAGAGCTTGCGCTGCGTTCGCTTCATATCGGCGCAGCGCGCCAGGCACTTCAAAAGGCGCAACAGGCTGCGGCCGAGTGTGGTGTGCCCGCCCTGCTGGCCGAAGTGGCCCATGCACAGGCGCTGCTCACCCAGCCTGCTGCACGCTTGCTGGGACCTGGCGGCGAGCAGTTTCTGCAGTTGCCTGAAGTGGCCGCATTGCATGCATCCGGCAGCACGCTGGTGGTCGATGCCTGCCGCCACGGCGTGCACGCCGGCAAGGCATGGCTGCCGCTGGCGCGCCGCCCCGTGCTGTTTGCGCTGGTGCGTGCTTTGGCGCATGCATGGCCTGGCGATATGGACCGCGAGGCGCTCATCGCCAACGTGTTCCGCACGCGCCACCCCGACGAAACCCACCGCGCCCGGCTGCGTGTGGAGATGGGCCGCCTGCGCAAGCTCATGGCGCCCATGGCGGGCGTGGAGGCCACGGCGCGCGGCTATGCTTTGCGGCCCCGCCGCGGCCGCACGGTGGCCCTGTTGGCGCCGCCGGTGGAGGGTGAACAGGGCGCCCTGCTGGCGTTGCTGGCCGATGGCGCAGCCTGGTCCACATCGGCACTGGCGCTGGCCCTGGGCGACAGCCAGCGCACCGTGCAGCGCGCACTGGCCGACCTGGAAAGCAGCGGCCAGGTGCGCGCCATCGGCCTGGCCCGGGCCCGCCGTTGGGTGGCCGCGCCGATGGTGGGATTCACGACGATCTTGTTACTCCCCTCCACGCAGCCAAATCCCTAGAGTGACTGCACCGCCCACCGCACCACCCTTGCGCGTGCACCGGGCACCACCCGAGGAGCCACCCATGACCGACACCACCACCCTGCGTGAAACCACCCGCGACGCCACCTGCAGCAGCGCGCTGGGCGAAACCGCCGCATCACCATTGCAATTGCCCGCCGCCTTGCGCCGCCCCGCCGAAGTGGTGCGCGAATACGGCCCGTTTGGCGGCGCCAGCACCATCCACGGCGTGTCGCACGACGGGCAGCGCGTGTGGGCCGCCACCGGCGAACACCTGATGGGCTTTGACCCTGCGAGCGGCGCCACCACGCGCACGCTCAACGTGATCTGCGACGCAGGCACCGCGTTTGACGGCACCCACCTCTACCAGATCGCCGAGGCCCGCATCGACAAGATCGACCCGGCCACGGGCCAGGTGCTGGCCAGCATTCCGGCACCGGGCGGCGGCAATGACTCGGGCCTGACCTGGGCCGAAGGCAGCCTGTGGGTGGGGCAGTACCGCGACCGCAAGATCCACCAGATCGACCCCGCCACTGGCGCCATCCGCCGCACCATCGAATCGAACCGCTTCGTGACCGGCGTGACGTGGGTGGACGGCGAACTGTGGCACGGCACCTGGGAGGGCGAAGAGAGCAGCCTGCGCCATATCGACCCGGCCAGTGGCGCCGTGCTGCAGCAGTTGGACATGCCAGCAGGTGTGGGCGTGAGCGGTCTCGAATCCGACGGGGCCGGGCTGTTTTACTGCGGTGGCGGCGGCAGCGGCAAAGTGCGCGCCGTGCGGCGGCCAGGCGCCCGCACAGCGGCTTGAATTGACCTATCGCGGCGGTGAAAACGCCTCACAGCCGCGGTCAGGCCGCGGGCTTGGGCGCGCGGTGCAGCGCGCAGATCTTGTTGCCGTCCGGATCGCGCAGGTAGGCCAGATACAGTTTGCCGCCAGGGCCTTCGCGCCAGCCCGGCGGGTCTTCGCAAGTGGTACCGCCGTTGGCAACGCCGGCAGCGTGGAAGGCGTCGGTCTGTTCGGGCGACTGCGTGAGGAAACCGATGGTGCCGCCATTGGCAAAAGTGGCCGCCTCACCGTTGATGGGCGTGGTGATGCAGAAGGTTCCCGTGGGGCTGCGGTAGAAGTACCGGTTCTTGTTGGCCACGCCGGGTGGCACACCCACCGTGCCGAGCAGCGCGTCGTAAAACCTCTTGGAAAGCTCCAGGTCGTTCACGCCGACCATCACATGACTGAACATCGTTTTTGTCTCCGGGGAATGCCCCTCTGGGGCGGTTATGGGCGGGGAGATGTTACTTGCTGCGCGCCTGCATGCCACAAGACTGCAACAGCCCCTGCGCTCGATGCTGATACCGATGGATACATTGATAATATGCATACATAGCGAATACCCGGGACCACAGCTTGAGGGCTTGTCGGTGCCCATCGGTTTCGCTTCATGTGTTCTCTTCCGTGGTTGACGACAAAAGGAATCTGAAATGAAGATGGGTATCCGAAAGAGCGTGCTTGCGCTGGCGGGCGGTATGGCGGTGTCGGTGGGCGGGCTGGGCGTGGCCCAGGCCCAGTCGCTCACCATCGCCCTGGCGGCAGAGCCTACAGCGGCCGATCCGCACTACCACAAGATGACGGCCAACGACGCTTTTTCGGCCCACGTATACGACTCGCTGGTGGCGCGCAATGCCAAGATGGAACTCGTCCCATCGCTGGCCACGTCGTGGAAGAACCTGGACGACCTCACCTGGGAGTTCAAGCTGCGCCCCGGCGTCAAGTTCTCCAACGGCCAGCCGTTCACCTCCAAGGACGTGCTGTTCACCATCTGCCGCACGCTGAACAACGAGACCAATGTCTCTGAGTCGTACACCGACACCACCAAGCGCATTGCCGACGTGAAGACGCCGGACGACCTGACCGTCATCATCAAGACCGCAGCGCCGCTGCCGCTGCTGCCCGCAGAAATGGCGCGTTCGCTGCCCATCCTGTGGAGCGGCATCGCCAAGACCGACAAGATCGCCTTCACCCCCAACAAGGGCAACTGCGGCGTGACCGGTTACCCCACGGTGACGGACTTCAACACCGGCAAGACCGCCATTGGCACCGGCCCGTTCCTGATGAAGTCCTACGTCAAGGGCACCGGCATCCAGCTGGAGCGCAACGACGCCTATTGGGGCGAAAAGCCCCACTGGAAGACCGTGAAGATGGTGCCCGTGCCCAGCGCCGGCCCACGCCTGACGGGCCTGCTGTCGGGTGACTACGACGTGATCGAAAACCCCGCCGCGCGCGACCTGACCCGCGTGAAGGACAACGCCAAGTTCGACTTCGTGGCCACGCCGTCGACCCGCTTGGTGTTTTTGCAGCCCGACATCGGCCGCAACCCCAGCCCGTTCGTGAAGGCCGCCGACGGCAAAAACCCGCTGCAGGACGTGCGTGTGCGCCGCGCCATGAACATGGCCATCGACCGCAAGGCCATCGTGCAGCGCATCATGGACGGCATGGCCACGCCCGCCTACCAGTACATGCCCGACGGCATGTTCGGCGCATTGCCCAAAGCACCCGAGATCAAGTTCGACCCCGAAGGTGCCAAGAAGCTGCTGGCCGAAGCCGGTTACCCCAACGGTTTTGAGCTGACACTGTCGTCCACCAACGACCGCTATGTGAACGATGCCCAGGTGGCCCAGGCCGTGGCGCAGTACTTCACCCGCGTGGGCATCAAGACCAACGTGGATGCGATGACGGCTTCGATCTACTTCCCTAAGCGCGCCAAGCGCGAGTTCAGCCTGCCCATGGGCGGCTGGCCTGCAGAAACGGGCGAGGCATCGGCCTTGTTCCAGCTGTGGGTGGCATCGCTGGACGCACCCAAGGGCCAAGGCACCAGCAACTACGGCGCCAACTACAACCCCGAGTTCGATAAGCTCTACCTGCCTGCCGCCGACCTGGTGGACCCCGTCAAGCGCAAGGCGGGCCTGGAAGCCGCCACCAAGTTCGCGCTGGACAACGTGGCGCTGATCCCGCTGCACTTTGAAAGCAGCATCTGGGCTTTCAAGAAGGGCCTGAGCTACGAAGGCCGCCGCGACCAGTACACGCTGGCCACCTCGGTGAAGCCCAAGTAAGCCTCGCAGGTTAGCGAACGATACGGGGTGCGCCTGGCGCACTCCGTTTTTTTATTTCTTCTGTCGCGCCATGCAGCGCCAAGCCAAGTCTTTCGCAGGCTAGCCATGTCTCCAGTCCCCTTCTTCCCCCTGCCCCGCCACGGCTGCCAAGCACGCATGGTGCGCTGGGTGTCGGCGCGCCTTCTGCTCAGCCCCTGCGGCCGGCACGATGCCGCTGTGCCACGGTTTCCATCCATTTCGCAAGGGGGTGCCTGAGTGCTCATCTTCATCCTGCGAAGGTTCATGCAGAGCCTTTTTGTCTTGCTGGCGGTGTCGCTGGTGGTGTTCTTTGCGGTGTATGCCGTGGGCGACCCCATCGAACTGCTGGTCAACGCCGAAGCCAGCGAGGCCGACCGCCTGGCGATGATCAAACGCCTGGGGCTCGATCTGCCCATCTGGCAGCAATACACCAGCTTCCTGTTTCGCGCGCTGCGGGGTGACCTGGGTACCTCGTTCGTGCACGGCATTCCGGCCATCGAGCTGATCGTGCAGCGCATTCCGGCCACGCTGGAGCTGGTGCTGGTGGCCATCACGCTGACCATCATCATCGGCATTCCGCTGGGCCTGATCGCAGGCCTCAAGAACGACAAGCCCACCGGGCGCGGGCTGATGGCTGGCTCGGTGCTGGGCTTTTCGCTGCCCAACTTCTGGCAGGGCATGGTGCTGATTTTGTGCTTTGCCGTGTGGCTGCAATGGCTGCCTGCCGCAGGGCGTGGCGACACGGTGGCGGTGTTCGGCGTGCCGCTGTCGCTGCTCACGGCGGACGGTTGGTCGCACGTGATGCTGCCTGCGGTCAATCTGGCGCTGGCCAACATTGCACTGGTGCTGCGGCTCACGGCCACTGGCGTGGTGGACGCCAAGACGCAGGAATACGTGAAGTTCGCGCGCGCCAAGGGCTTGAAGCCCCGGCGCATCCTCACGCGCCACATCCTGCGCAACATCCTGATCCCTGTGGTCACCGTGATCGGCATGGAGTTCGGCTCGCTGATCGCCTACTCCACCATCACCGAAACCGTGTTTGCCTGGCCCGGCATGGGCAAGCTGCTCATCGACAGCATTTACCAGCTGGACCGCCCGGTGGTGGTGGCCTACGTGATGCTGGTGACCTTCATCTTCGTGATGATCAACATGCTGGTGGACATGCTGTATGCCGCACTCGACCCGCGCGTGCAGCTGCAGGACTCCGAATAAATGCGGGCACAGCCAACCATGCAAACTCCAGAATCCTCTCCCACACCCACCTCGCCAGCCACGCCGCTGACGGACACGCCACGCCGCCGCGCCATCCTCAAGCAGCTGCGCAGCCGACCGTCCGTCAAGGGTTCGGTGATCGCGCTGATCGTGCTGTTGCTCGTAGTCATGCTGGCGCCGTTCCTCGCGCCGCAGAACCCGTATGACCTGGCCGCACTCGACCTGATGGACGGCCGCCTGCCGCCGGGCTCCAAAAGCATGGACGGCCTGACCTACTGGCTGGGCACCGACAGCCAGGGCCGCGACATGCTCAGCGCCATCCTGTACGGCCTGCGCATCAGCCTGACCGTGGGCCTGGCCGCCGTGGCGCTGGCCACCATCATCGGCAGCCTCATCGGCCTGATCGCCGCGTACATCGGCGGTTTTGTCGACACCGTGCTGATGCGCATCGTCGACTTCATCCTGGGCTTTCCCACCATCCTGGTGGCGCTGGTGCTGCTGGCCATGCTGGGGCGCGGGGTGGACAAGGTGGTGATTGCCATCGTGATGGTTCAGTGGGCGCACTACGCGCGCATCATGCGCAGCCGCGCGCTGCAAGAGCGCCGCAAGGAATACATCGAGGCCGCGCAGAACCTGGGCTTTCCGGCGTGGCGCATCATGCTGCGCCACCTGCTGCCCAACTGCCTGGGCCCGGTGATGGTGTTTGCCACCATCCAGATCGCCAACGCCATCGTGCTCGAGGCCACACTGTCGTTCCTGGGCGTGGGCGTGCCGATCACCGAACCGTCGCTGGGCCTGCTCATTGCCAACGGTTTTCAATACCTGCTGTCGGGCGACTACTGGATCAGCATGTTCCCCGGCCTCGCATTGCTGTTTTTGATTTTGACGATCAACGTGATCGCCGACCGCCTGCGCGCTGCACTGGACCCAAGGGGCTGATGATGACAACCACAACTGCTTTGCTTGAAGTGCGCGGCCTGCACACGGTTTTCCATACCGAAGAAGGGGCCTGGCCCGCCGTGAGCGGTGTGGACCTGTCCATCCAGCCCGGCGAGATCGTGGGCCTGGTGGGTGAATCCGGCTCGGGCAAATCGGTCACCGGCTTTTCCGTCTTCGGCCTGATCGACCCGCCTGGGGAGGTGATCGCGGGCGAGGTGCTTTTCAAGGGCCAGAACCTGCGTGCCCTGAACGAAGAGCAGATGCGCCAGCTGCGGGGCGACCGCATCGCGATGATCTTCCAGGACCCGCTGATGACGCTGAACCCGGTGCTGCGCATCGAGGAGCAGATGCTCGAAGCGATCCAGACGCACCACCCGGAGGTCTCGCGCGCGTCCGCGCTAAAGCGCTGTGTGGAGGCGCTGGAGATGGTGGGTATTCCCGCCCCGGCATCGCGCCTGCGCAACTACCCGCACGAGTTCTCGGGCGGCATGCGCCAGCGCGTGGCCATTGCCATTGCGATGTTGAACCAGCCCGAGTTGATCATCTGTGACGAGCCCACCACGGCGCTGGATGTGACCATTCAGGGCCAGATCCTGTACCGCATGCAGGAGATCTGCCGCACGCACGGCACGGCGCTGGTCTGGATCACGCACGACCTGGGCGTGATCGCCGAGCTGGCTGACCAGGTGGCCGTGATGTATGCGGGCAAGATCGTGGAGTCCGGCCCGGTGGCGCAGGTGCTGGACGCGCCCGCCCACCCGTACACGCGTGGCCTGCTTGATTCGCTGCCCGGCGCGATACAGCCCGGTGAGCGCCTGCGCCAGATCAGCGGCATGGCTCCCATGCTGAGCAACCGCCCCGCGGGCTGCGCCTTTGCACCACGCTGCAGCCGAGCCTTGCCGCAATGCGCCACCAGCGAGCCCGACCGCACCGTGGCCGGCGCGCGCACCTACCGCTGCTTTGCCCCCCTTGTTGCCCTGGACCCTGCCGCATGAG
This sequence comes from Acidovorax sp., assembly GCA_039593925.1. GTDB lineage: Bacteria > Pseudomonadota > Gammaproteobacteria > Burkholderiales > Burkholderiaceae_C > Acidovorax. The sequence continues at coordinate 1,383 of JBCNOJ010000054.1, read as the reverse complement.
TACGACCCCCACCCCCGTCATCGAGCTGCGCAACGTCCACAAGCGCTTCACCAAAAAACAGGACCTGATCGGCCGCGCGCTGGAGCTGGCGGGCAAGAAGCCCGTGCCGCGCACGGTGCATGCCGTCAACGGCGTGAGCCTGTCCATCGCGCCCGGCGAGGTGCTGGGCCTCGTGGGCGAATCAGGTTGCGGCAAGTCCACACTGGGCCGCGTGGTGGCTGGCCTGCACCACCAGACCGAGGGCGAGCTGCTGTACCAGGGCGCCAACGTGACGGGCCTGAACCGCGCCGACAAGCTGGCCTACACGCTGGGCGTGCAGATGGTGTTTCAGGACCCGCAGGCTTCGCTCAACCCGCGCCAGCGCCTGCACCAGATCCTGGGCGAGGCTCTGCAGGTGCACAAGCTCGCGCCGTCAGCCGAAATCCCGGCGCGCATCGACCAGGCACTGGCCGAGGTGGGCCTGGCAGCCGAATACCGCAACCGGCTGCCGCACCAGCTTTCGGGTGGACAGCGCCAGCGCGTGGGCATTGCCCGGGCGCTGATGGTGTCGCCGAAGTTTCTGGTGTGCGATGAACCAGTGGCCGCGCTGGATGTGTCCATCCAGGCGCAGGTGATCAACCTGTTCATGGACCTGCGCGCGCAGCACGGCCTGACCTACCTGTTCATCAGCCATGACCTGGGCGTGGTGCGGCACATTTCGGACCGCGTGGCGATCATGTACCTGGGCAAGATCGTGGAGATCTCGACCACCGCCGAAGTCTTTGCACGCGCCAACCACCCCTACACGCAGGCGCTGATCGCCGAGGTGCCCAACCTGGAACGCCGCAAGCGCGTGTTCGTGCCCATCCAGGGTGAAATCCCCTCGCCGTTGAAGCCGCCGTCGGGCTGCACTTTTCACCCCCGCTGCCCCCACGCCATGCCGCGCTGCCGCGAAGAAGCGCCAGCGCTGGAGGCCATTGCGCCCGGCCACTGGTCGGCCTGCCACCTGAACCACGCGACCGCCTGAACCCGCCTGACCATGTCCCAAGAACAACGCCTCCTAACCCTGCGCGACGCCGTGCTGCGCGTGGGCCGCCATGCGGTCGACTACGGCAACGGCACCGCGCCCGATGCACGCACCATCACCCTCAACACCTACCGCCCCGCGCACGCCACCGCCCACAGCCCCGTCGTGCTGGTGCAGCACGGCGTGATGCGCAACGGCGACGACTACCGCGACTTCTGGATGCCTGCGGCCGACGAGCATGGCCTGGTCATCATCGCGCCCACGTTCAGCAACGAACAATGGCCCGACGTGGTGGGACAAGATGCCGATGCAGGACGTGTTCGACGCCCGCCGCGAAGTGCTGGACCTGCACATGGCACCGGCACTGGAGCGCTACC
>JBCNOJ010000539.1:0-2875 GCA_039593925.1 Acidovorax sp. | reverse complement strand
TGCTGGGCTTCACAGGCCTGCTGTCGTTCGGCCACGCGGCCTTTCTGGGCGGGGCTGCGTATGTCACCGGCCACGCCATCAAGGTGTGGGGCCTTACGCCCGAAGTGGGCCTGTTGCTGGGCACCGCTGGCGGTGCGCTGCTGGGCCTGCTGTTTGGCTGGTTGGCCATCCGCCGCCAGGGCATCTACTTTTCGATGATCACGCTGGCGTTGGCACAAATGCTGTTCTTTGTGTGCCTGCAGGTACCGTTCACCGGTGGTGAAGACGGCCTGCAAGGTGTGCCGCGCGGCAAGCTGTTTGGCGCGATTGATCTGCAGAGCGATCTGGTCATGTACTACGTGGCCCTGGTCATCGTGGTGGCTGCCTTCCTGCTCATCGTGCGCACCATCCACTCGCCCTTCGGCCAGGTGCTCAAGGGCATCAAGGAGAACGAGCCGCGCGCCATCTCGCTGGGCTACGACACGCACCGCTTCAAGCTCCTGGCCTTTGTGCTGTCTGCCGCACTGGCCGGCTTGGCGGGCGCTTTGAAGACCCTGGTGCTGGGCTTTGCCACCTTGTCTGACGTGCACTGGACAGCCTCTGGGCAGGTCATTTTGATGACCCTGGTGGGCGGCCTGGGCACGCTGTCCGGCCCGCTGATCGGCTCGGCCGTGGTGGTGCTGCTGGAGAACAAGATCGGCGAGTTCGGCAACCTGCTGGCCGCGCTGACCAGCGTGGAGTGGTTCAAGACCCTGGGCGAATCGGTCACCATGGTCACGGGCCTGATCTTCGTGATCTGCGTGCTGGCCTTCCGCCGCGGCATCATGGGCGAGATCATCGCCTGGCTGGACCGACGCCGCGCCAGCCGCGGATAAACGTGGCAACGCAGACTACTAAAACCATAGCTGCTAGCGCTTGATGGACAAGGGCTTCAGGTCAAAATGGCCTGAAGCCATTTATCTATAAGCGCTAGCAGCTATTAAATTAGAAGCAATGAGGGGCAACTGGGAGCAACGCCATCGGCAGCGTTGCAAGGTGCACTTCTTTTAAAACTGCGGTTGGTTGGCCGAATCAGCGGGGTTCCGATCTGCGCAGCCGAGGTCCGCTTTGCCACTATCCCTCTCTGCCCGCACGTTGCCGAACGTCAACCCAACTGCAGCGCTTTGGCATACCCCGTCATCTCGAGATACCCACGGCCCACTGTTTGGCCACCGGCATTGCGCAGCTCGCTCAGGCCTTCCCAGTAGATGGCGCCGGTGGAGCCCTGGCTGTCCAGCTCTTGCGCGTCCAGCAGGGCGTGCACGCTGAAGCGGCCCACGGGCGTGTCAACCCGCCACTGCACGGGGTAGCGCGCGTTGCTGGCAGCGCTGGTCCAGAAGCGCTCGGGAGTAAACACCACGCCTTCGGACCCAAACACCTGCACCGGCTGCCCTGGCGCGCGGAACGAACCGCCCGCCCACAGGGCAGACCCGCCGGCACGCCGCAGCCGGAAGGCCGTCAACGCGCTGCCGTCTTGCAGGTTCATGCCGATCCAGTCCCAGCCCACCGCCTCGGGGTGCAGCAGCGCTTCGCTCCATTCGTGGTCCATCCACGCGCGGCCCGTGCCTGGCGTCACCGCCATGCGGCGGCCCGCGACTGTGAGGTGTCCGCTCACGGCCAACTGTGGCTGGCTGTAGTAGTAGCTCGCCTGCGCCACATCCGGCCCTTTGCGCGACAGGCCTTGCTGGCCCTGCAGCAGTACGGGCTGCGTGCTGTCGAACTGCAGCTCCAGCCCCATGTCGCTGCCCACGATGCGCGTGGTGTACCGGCTCAGCGGGCCATCACCTTGCGCGCTTCCCGGCACATCGGCGCGCTCCAGCATCCAGTCCTGCAGCCTGATGCGCGTGTCGGCCTCGCTGGCCTGGGCCACACCAAACCCCGCGCGCGCAATGCGCTGGTCATGCCGCAAGCGCTGGCCTTTCACGTCGGTGATGGCCGCGTGCGCAAACAAGAGTTGCTTGGCAGCAAATGCAGATTGCAGGTTTTGCGTGGCATCCACCCGAGACCGGAAGAACGTCAGTTGAAACCCCCACGGCTGCCCCTGTGCCTGCGCATGCCCGGTGATGTACCACCACTCGGTGCGCAGCTCGGGGTGGCTGCCGTGGTCACGTGGAAAGCTGAGCGCCAGTGGGGGCAGTGCTTGGGCCGCAGCGGGCCAGAGCGCACTCGCACCCATACCAGACCCTGCAGCGAGCAAACCCGCTTGCATCAGCCAGCGGCGGCGTGTGATGGGTAGATGCATGGTGCGCGAAGGGCTGTCTGGAATGTGAGGGCAGGGTGCTCGTTGCTCAGCCGATGAGTGTGTCCACCTTCTGCTGCGCCGCAGCGCAATCGCCAAACGTGCGGTCCACCCACCCGGTGTCGAAATACGTGGGCAGGTAGCGTTCCCCCGCATCGCACAACAGCGACAGGATCGACCCGCGCTCGCCCCGCTCGCGCATCTCGCTGGCCAGCGTGAGCATGGCCACAAAGTTGGTGCCCGTAGACGGCCCCACGCGCCGCCCCAGCAGCTGCGACAGCGCGCGCATGGCGGCAATGGATTCGCAGTCCGCCACATCCACCATGCGGTCCACCAGCGTGCGGATAAAGCTCGGCTCCACACGCGGGCGGCCAATGCCTTCAATGCGCGATCCTGGTGCCGTAAGCTGCGCATCGCCCGTGCGGTGGTAGGCGCTGAACACCGATCCCGCCGGGTCGGCCACACACACCTGCGTGGCGTGCCGCTGGTAGCGCACATAACGGCCAATGGTGGCGCTAGTGCCGCCTGTGCCCGCACCCACCACAATCCAGCGCGGCACAGGGTGCGGCTCGCGCGCCATCTGCGTGAACATGCTCTCGGCAATATTGTTGTTGCCCC
>JBCNOJ010000538.1:0-2876 GCA_039593925.1 Acidovorax sp. | reverse complement strand
GCAAGCCTTGGCGCATGGGCATTGCCCAGCACATGCTCCCCCGGCCCGGCGTGTGGCCGGTGGCGCCCGACCGCCTGCAGGAGCGGCTGGACTGGGTGCACCACTACACGCAGCGCGCCCAGCAATACGCGGCCTGCCACTGGATCGAATCGGTGGGCAATGGCGCAGTGCACCTTGACGTGCGGCCCGTGGTCGATTTGCACGACCGCCTGAGCGGCGCCCTGGACCCAGAGCGACCTTTGGCTTAGGACCGGCGCGAGGCTCGCGTTCAGCGCACGCAGCGGGCCTGCGCTGCGCGTCGCCTGGCCTCCGCCCGTTGATCTCTGAGCCAACCTTTCAGCCGACGCTTCAATTGATGCTTCAACTGATGCGCCGCCCGTTCTCCGCGTACACGGCCAGATAGATCGCGTCCGAGCCGATGTAGGGTGCCTTGCCGCCAAAGCCCACGCTGAAGTCGCCGAACGACAACCCGCGGATGCCCGCCAAGCCCGCGCGCAGGCGTTCACGCGTGAGGTCCTTGCCTGCGTTCTTGAGGCCCTCAATCATGATCTGCCCGTTGAGCCAGCCCTCCAGCGCGCTCCCGCTGGTGAGGTAGGCGGAGTTGGCGCCCACGGCCTTCATCGTGGTCTGGAACTTGCGCACCGCCACCGACTTCTGCGAGGTGGCGTCCGGGAACACCTGCACCAAGGCCATGCCGCGCGTGGAGGCCGCGAGCTTGGGCATTTCGGAGGCCACCACCGTCACCGACAGGCCCGCCAGCGGCACGCCCTGCGCCTTGGCGCGGAAGGCCTGCACAAACGCCGTATTGGCCGTGCCCGTGGTGGCCAGCAACACCGCGCCGGGGCGCTCGGCAGCCACCTTGTCGGCCAGCTCGGAACCGTTCTTGCCGTCCACGGCCAGCGCGTATTCGCCAGCGCGCTCCACCTTGATGTCGTCCAGCGCCCGGGACATGTCCTTGAGCACTTCCTTGCCAAACGGGTTGTCCAGGTACACCACCGCGATGCGCTTGAGGCCCATGTCCACCACCTGCTTGACCAGGCGCTGCGTTTCCTCGCGGTAGGTGGGGCGCAGAAAGAACACGTGGCGCGCGTCCGCGCTACGGAGCGATGTGGCGCCAGTCACCGGGCCCACGGTGGGGATGCCCTTGGCTTCGACCAGCGGCAGGATGGCGGCGGTATTGGCCGTGCCCAGCGGCGAAATCAGCGCGAAGGCCGACTGCGCCTCCAGCATGTCGGTCACGTTCTTCAGCGTACGGCTGGCCACGTAGCCGTCGTCCTTGGGGTCCATGCGAATCTCGCGGCCAAAGACACCGCCGGCCTGGTTCACCTCCGCAAACGCGGCCTTCATGCCAGCCACCTGCTCGATGCCAGCCTGGCCCAGCGGGCCCGTCAGCGCAATGGAGCAACCCAGTGTGACGTGGCGCGCGGACAGCGCTTCTTCCGCGGCCAGCGCTGTGAGGGCCCATGCGGGCAGGCCAGTGGCTGCAGCGGCCTGGGTGGCGCGCAGGAGAAATTGACGACGGCTCATGGTGTGGTTCTGACGAAAAAAGCAAAGGAGGCCGAGGCTACAGGCAGGAACCACCGGCCCGTGTCCATTTCGCGACAAGAGGGCGCGAGCGCGACACGAATGTCTAGACTGAGCACCCCACTCCGCCCTGAGGCCCGCCGATATGGCATGCGGCGGAATACAAGCAGCTTTCTGCGCGAGGCCGAGTCAGGCGGAAAGCACCTGCGGCAGCAAGGCGCCTGCGGCACCACGCAGCACGGCGTGCGCGGCACCGTCCAGTTCGCTCGGCGCGGGGTTCAGCACCACCACACGCGCCCCCGCAGCCCGCGCTTGGTGCGCCAGCCCCGCCGCCGGGTACACGGCGCCCGCAGTGCCCACCACCAGCATCAGCGCGCACTGGCGGGCCGCCCGCTCGGCGGCCTCGAATGTGGCGTACGGCAAAGCCTCGCCAAACCACACCACGCCCGGCCGCACCAGGTTGCCGCAGCGGTCGCAGTACGGCGGGCGGCCGGCGGCAGCGTGTGCCGTGTGGCAGCAGTTGCGCGGCGTATCGAGCCAGCGGTCTTCAAAGATGTCGCCGTGCAGGCACAGCACGCCGGTGCTGCCCGCGCGCTGGTGCAGGCCGTCCACGTTCTGGGTGATGAGCGTGAGCCTGCCGGGATGCCGGCGGTCAAAAGCGGCCAACGCGTGGTGCGCGGCGTTGGGCTGTACGCCTTGCAGCAGGTCGCGCCGGTACTGGTACCAGTCCCACACCTGCTGGGGATGGCTGCGAAAGCCCGCCTCGGTGGCCATGTCCTCGGCCCGGAACTGCGCCCAGTAGCCCGTCTGTGCATCGCGGAAGGTGGGCACACCGGATTCCGCGCTAATGCCGGCCCCGGTCAGCACGGCGATGTGCGGCGCCTCCTGCACCCAGGCGCGGACGGTGTCCAACGAATGATCATCCATACAACGCCAATCCACTTTCTACAGCCGTCGCGTGCCCCATCGCACACGCATCTGGCGCGGCCCAAACCGGTGCCCCCGTGCAAGGGCCGCCCCGCCGCACCGGGGGCGTCCCCCTTGGGGGGAAGGCGCGAAGCGACTCGCTTCTCCTGGGGGGGGCTTACGCCCTCTGGCGCAGCGCCTCGTACAGGCACACGCCGCTGGCCACCGACACGTTGAGGCTTTCCACGGCACCCTTCATCGGAATGCTGACCAGTTCGTCGCAGGTCTTGCGCGTGAGCTGGCGCATGCCGTCGCCCTCAGCGCCCAGCACCAGTGCCACAGGGCCCTTCAAATCCACCTGGTAGATGGTCTTGGGCGCGTCGTCGCTGGTGCCGATGCACCAGATGTTGCGCTCCTTGAGCTCATTCAGGGTGCGGGCCAGGTTG
>JBCNOJ010000537.1:0-2877 GCA_039593925.1 Acidovorax sp. | reverse complement strand
CTGGGCAGGGTCTGCCAAGGAGAAGTGTTTCCCATGTCCCCGCACACCTGTTTCCCATGTGTCCGGTCCGTACAGGCGACGCGAAAGAAAGTTACTCGCCTGCCGGGCGACTCCCGGCCTCCGCCCTCAAACCAGGCACACCGCACAGATCAGCGAGCGTGCCTGCCCCGGCTTCGACAAGCTCAGCCCGAACGCTCGTAGATCACCAGAAACTACAAAAACAATAGCTACCACCGCTTAATGGACAAGCGCCAGAGCCAAAAAAGACTTTAAAAAATCAAACCCACCCCGCATCCACCTTGAACTCCTGCGCCGTACACATCGCCGCATCATCCGACGCCAAAAACAACACCATCCGTGCAATGTCATGCGGCCGCAGCTTGTCCGGCAGGCACTGGTTGCGCGCCAGCTCCTTCTCGCCCTCGGCGTCCAGCCACAGCTTGATCTGCCGCTCCGTCATCACCCATCCCGGCGACACCGTGTTGATGCGGATCCGGTCCTGCCCCAGCGTCTTGGCCAGCCCGCGCGTGAGGCCGTTCACCGACGACTTGGCGATCGCATAGCAGGGGTAGCCAGTGCCCTTGCCCTGCCAGCCCGTGGAGCCCAGGTTGATGACCGAGCCTGCGCCCAGCCTGCGCATGCCGGGCACCACGGCCTGGATGGCGAAGAAGGCGGGGCGCTCGTTGATGGCCATGCGCTCGTCGTAGTACTCGGGGGTCACGGACTCCAGCGTGTGCCGGTCGTCGCTGGCCACGTTGTTCACCAGCACCGCAAAGTCGCTGCCCAGCTCGGCCGCCGCTTCGGCCACGCAGGCCTGCAGGGCGTTCACATCGCGCACATCGCACACACGCCACCAGGGGCGGGGCAGGCCTGCGTCGGCAATGTGCTGGGCCAGGGCTTCGCTGGCATTGCGCGCCACGTCCACAAACGCCACGCGGGCGCCTTGTTCGGCAAACGCCGCCACGATGGCCGCGCCAATGCCGCTGCCGCCGCCGGTCACGAACACGGCGCGGCCTTGCAGGCTGGGGAATTTCGCCAGACCCTGGGGGGCACCCGTGGCGTCGGTTGAGGAAGAGGAGGGGGTAAAAAGCTGTGTCATATCAATATTGCAATCAATCAATGGCAAAAAAATTCATTTCAAGCATCAATTGGCGTTGATAAGATGCCGCTCGTCAAGTGCCTGGCGGCAGGCCGATGCAAAAAAACGACCGGAGACAACCAACTTGCGCCCTTCGCTGGATACCCCCATCCCACCGTCCAGCGGCGCGTCCGCCTCCGCTCCCACAACAACCGGCGCCGTGCGCTGCGTGGTCGCACTGGGCAATGCACTGGGCGAGGGCGTGATGTGGTCGGTGCGCGAGCAGGTGGTCTATTGGGTGGACATCCTCCAGCGCGAACTTCACCGCTGGGACCCAGCCACCAGCGCCCACCAGCGCTGGACGTTTGACGAAGAGATTTCTGCCATTGCCGAGCGTGCCAACGCCCCGGGCTTCATCGTCACTCTGCGCCGGGGCTTTGCGCTGTTCGACCCCGCTGCTGACATCGCCCCGCGCTACCTGCACCAGCCCGAGCCAGAGCGCACAGGCAACCGATTCAACGACGGCAAGTGCGATGCCCAGGGACGCTTTTGGGGCGGCAGCATGGACTTTGCGTGCGAGGCCCCCACGGGCGCGCTCTACACCTACACCGCCAGCGGCGACTGCGTGCGGCACGACGATGGTTTTGCCGTGACCAACGGCCCCACCTGGGCCTCTACCGCGCAAGGCACGGCCATGTTTTTCAACGACACGGTGCAAGGCACCACCTACCGCTACCGCTGCGACCCGGCCACCGGCACCGTGAGCGACAAAACGCTGTGGAAGCGCTGGCCCGCTGCGGACGGCGTGCCCGACGGCATGACCACCGACGCGCAAGGCCGCCTGTGGGTGGCGCACTGGGGTGGTGGCTGCGTCACCTGCCACGACGCCGATACGGCCGACGAGCTGGCCCGCATCACCCTGCCCGTGAGCCAGGTCACGAACTGCGCGTTTGGCGGTGCGGACCTGCGCACGCTCTACATCACCTCGGCCCGCACCGGCCTTACGCCCGAACAACTCGCGGTTGAACCGCTGGCGGGCGCGCTGTTTGCAGTGGACGTCACTACTCCTGGCGTGCCCGCACACTTGTTTGGCGGCTGACGCTGGCCCCACGCGCAGCGGCGGAGCCCGTCGCTCCACCTTTCTTTTCTCCATCCCGCAGAAAGCACACCGCCCATGACCGAGGCCTCTTCATCCCACCCCATCGTCTGGCTGCACCACGCGGGGCAGCACCTGGGCCTGGTGCCCACGCTCGGTGGCAGCGTGGCGGCCTGGCAGATCGACGACCCGCAAGCGGCGGGCGCGCGCATCGACCTGTGGCGCCCGTGGGATGGCGCCACGCTCGACCTGTACCGCCTCGCATCGTTTGCCATGGTGCCCTGGTCCAACCGCATCAGCGGCGGCGGTTTTGAGCATGCGGGGCAGTTCCACCCCATGCGTCCCAACCGCGTGGGCGAGCCGTACCCCATCCACGGCGATGGGTGGCTGCAGCCATGGCAGCTGAGCCAGCCCGCGCCCGACACGCTGCAGATGCAGCTGCGCTCACAGCGCTTTGACGGCAACCCCTACGCGTACGAATGCGTGCAGACCTTCCGCCTGGTGGAGGGCGGCCTGGACCAGTCGGTGCGGGTGCGGCACCTGGGCGCGCAGCCGCTGCCCTATGGCCTGGGCCTGCACCCCTGGTTTCCGCGCACGCCCGGCACGCGCATCACGGAGCCGGTGCAGGGCGTGTGGCTGTGTGGCGACGACCCTTTGCCCACGGAGCACACGCAGCAGTTTCCGCCTGGCTGGGACTTGAATG
>JBCNOJ010000536.1:0-2929 GCA_039593925.1 Acidovorax sp. | reverse complement strand
TCGCCACGCTCTACCTGAGCCCACGCGACTACCATCGCATCCACATGCCCTGCGCCGGTGAACTGACGCGCATGGTGCACGTGCCGGGCGATCTGTTTTCGGTGAACCCCACCACGGCACGCGGTGTGCCGGGGCTGTTTGCGCGCAACGAGCGCGTGGTGTGCTTTTTCGAATCGGCACGCGGCCCGTTCGTGCTGGTGCTGGTGGGGGCCACCATCGTGGGCAGCATGGCCACGGTGTGGCACGGCCAGGTCAACCCACCCCGCACGGGCACGCTGCGCCAGTGGGACTACGCACCCGGTCAGGTAACGCTGCAACAGGGCAAAGAAATGGGCCGCTTTTTGCTGGGGTCTACCGTGGTGATGCTGTTCCCCAAGGGCCCCTTGCAGTTCAACCCGGCCTGGGCGCCCGCGCGAGCGATCCGCTTGGGCGAAGCCATGGGGGAGCGTTCAGGGGATTGACGCCGCTGCGTCTGGCGGCAATGGCTTGGCGCAATGTGCCGCCAACGCAGCTGTCAGAACCTGTCCGGCACCCGGGTAAGGTGAAACGCGGTGGGCTCCAGTTGCAGTGCCTCGGGGTGCACGGGCGCTTCGTGGCCCACCAGATGAACCATCAGCGCATTGCGCCGCACGACCACGTGGCTCACCGTCTCTCGCTGCTGATTCCAGTGCACGCTGGTGCCCGGCTTGAAAAGGGGCATGTAGTAGTAAGCGGTCGGGTCCATGGCGGCGCGGCTCCTTCCGCGAGAGGACTGGCACAGGGGCCGGTCCCGCGGCCCAGCAAGGGCCGCGGGCCATCCTAGCACCGAACCCTTGTCAGCGGACCGCGCAATACCCTCAGCTTGCGCCGTATCAGACAACGCCTTTTACGCAGCGCTGCGGTGGCCGTCTGCAAACGCCAATGCAGCTTCCAGCATGCGGCGCAGGGTGGGCTGCACGCCCGCAGCCACCTCAGGCAGGTAGTCAAACGGCAGTGCCTCCTGCATGTAGCTGCACTGCGTCATCTCCAGCTGCACTGCGTGAATGTTCTGCGCGGGCTGCCCATAGTGGCGTGTGATGTGCCCGCCCTTGAAGCGGCCATTGAGCACAGCGGTGTAGCCCTGGGCCTCTTTGGCGATGGCCAGCAGTTCCTGCGCCAGCGCCGGGTCGCAGCTTTCACCGTTGGCTGTGCCCAGGTTCAGGTCAGGCAGCTTGCCTTCAAAAAAGCGCGGCAGAACCGAGCGGATGGAGTGGGCATCCCACAGCACCGCCACACCGTGTTGCGCGCGGATGCGGTCCAGTTCAGCACGCAGTTGCGCGTGGTACGGCGCCCAGACGGCCTCACGGCGCGCAGCGATTTCTGCGTCATCGGGCACATCGCCTGCTGCGTAGATGGGCGTGTCGTCGAACGTATCGACCGGGCACAGGCCGGTGACGCTCTGCCCGGGATACAGGCTGGCGCCATCGGGCGGTCGGTTCAGGTCGACCACATAGCGCGAGTGCGTGGCCACGAGGATGGAGGCCCCCATGTCTTTGGCAAACGCATAGAGGCGCTCCATGTGCCAGTCGGTGTCGGGCACCTGGCGGGCCTCATCGGTGAAGCGCGCGGCCAGCGCCGGCGGCACGTAGGTGCCGGCATGGGGCATGGACACCAGCAGCGGCGCAGTGCCGGGATAAAACATAAAAGGAGGTGGAGAGGTATCGGTCATCACAAGCTGACGGGTATGAATTCAATCGGCCGCTTCAATCGGGGGCAATGGTGGTCGAGCGCGCCGCCACAAACGCTTGGGCCGCCGCATCGTGCAGCGTGTGCTGGCCACCCGCAATGCGCTGCAGACCCGCCACCCACACGCTGTCGATGGCCGAGGTGCGGTGGCTGCCGAATACATGGGCCGACAACATGCTGTGCGCAGGCAGATCGCGCAGCGCCACATGCTGCCCATTCAGCGCCACCAGATCTGCTTGCTCGCCCACGGCCAGACCGCCAATGGCGCGGCCGGCGGCTTGCCCCCCGCCCTGCACGGCTTGCAAGGTCATGGCCGTGGCCACTTCGGGTTGCGCGACGGTAGCCAGCACATTGCGCTGGCGCAGCGAGAGGCGCTGGCCGTATTCGAGCATCAGCAATTCCTCGGCCGCATTCACGCAGGCATGGCTGTCCGAGCCCACGCCCCAGCGCCCGCCATGCTGCAGCCACAGCGGCATGTCGAAGATGCCGTCGCCCAGGTTCGCTTCCGTGGTGGGGCAGATGCCCGCCACCGCGCCCGTGCGCGCTGCGTCCTGGTATTCCTGCGGCGTCATGTGCGTGGCATGCACCAGGCACCAGCGCTCGTCCACGGGTGCGTGCTCCAGCAGCCACTGCACCGGGCGCAGGCCGCTCCAGGCCACGCAGTCATCCACTTCCTGCGTCTGCTCGGCAATGTGGATGTGAATGGGCGCCTGCGCATTGAGTGACGTGAGGCCCTGCACGGCAGTTGCCAGACTGTCGGGCGGCACTGCACGCAATGAATGCGGCGCCAGACCCAAAACGGCCCCTTGTGCCTGTGCGGCGGGCGCAAGGCGCTCCAATAAGGAGAGCATGTTGTCCGTGCTGCGAATAAAACGCGCCTGGTCCGCACGCGGTGGCTTGGCGCCAAAGCCGCTCGTCTGGTACAGCACCGGCAGCAGCGTGATACCGATGCCCGCACGCTGCGCTGCACGCAGCAGCGCGAGCGACAGCGTGGCGTCATCGGCATAGGGGGTGCCGCCCTGGTCGTGGTGCACGTAGTGGAACTCGCACACGCTGGTGTAGCCAGCCTCCAGCATCTCCACATACAGCCAAGTCGCAATGGCCTCCAGCGACTCGGGCGTGATGCGCGCGGCAAAGCGGTACATCAGGTTGCGCCAGCTCCAGAAGCTGTCCTGGCTTTCCCCCCGGTACTCGGTCAGGCCCGCAAACGCGCGCTGGAAGGCGT
>JBCNOJ010000535.1:0-2933 GCA_039593925.1 Acidovorax sp. | reverse complement strand
CCCATGCGGGAGATGCTGACCATCGTGGGCTGCATGGCGGTGTTCAACCTCATCAGCATGGTGCGCTGGCGCACGCGGCGCAACGTGCACGACGGCGAGCTCTTCATCGCCCTGCTGATCGACGTGGGCGCCCTTACGGCGCAGCTGTACCTGAGCGGCGGCATCAGCAACCCCTTCGTGTTTTTGTACCTGCTGCAGATCGCCGTGGGCGCCATGCTGCTGCGCGGGCCCTACATCTGGTTCATCGTGGGGCTGACATCGGCCTGCGTGGTGCTGCTGGCCCAGCACAGCCAGCCCCTGCCCATGGCACCCAACATGCACGATGGCTGGGCAAGCCCCTACGTGCTGGGACTGCTGGTGTGCTTTGCGCTCAATGCCATCCTTGTGGTGGTGTTCATCACACGCATCAGCCACAACCTGCGCCAGCGTGACGCCCGGCTGGCTGCCGTGCGCCAGCGTGCGGCGGAGGAAGAACACATCGTGCGCATGGGCCTGCTGGCTTCCGGCGCCGCCCATGAGCTGGGTACGCCGCTGGCCACCATGGCCGTCATCCTGGGCGACTGGCGCCGGATTCCAGCGCTCGAGCAAGACCCGATGTTGCAGGAAGACATCGCCGAAATGCAGACCCAGGTGCAGCGCTGCAAGACCATCGTCAGCGGCATTCTGCTGTCGGCAGGCGAGACACGCGGCGAAGCCTCCAGCCAGACCACCGTGTGCCGGTTCCTCGACACCTTGGTGCAGGACTGGCGGGCAACGCGGTCTGTGGACGAGTTCGTGTACGACAACCACATCGGGGACGACCATCCCATGGTGGCCGACGCCACGCTGGAGCAAATGGTTTTCAATGTGCTGGACAATGCCCGCGAGGCTTCACCCCAGTGGGTTGGCCTGCAGGCCAACAGCGATGCCGAGATGCTGCACATCGTGGTGTGCGACCGCGGCCCCGGCTTTTCGCCTGCGGTGCTCAGCCACATCGGCACACCCTACCAATCGACCAAAGGGCGGCCAGGCAGCGGCCTGGGGCTCTTCCTGTCGATGAATGTGGCGCGCACCCTGGGCGGCACCGTGGCAGCGCGCAACCTGCCGGGCGGCGGGGCGGAGGTCACCATCACGCTGCCCCTGGCCGCCATTGCATTGCCAGACAAGCTACACGACGACCATGGACACTGAACAACGCCTGCTGATGATCGTGGAGGACGACGAAGCCTTCGCACGCACACTGGCGCGCTCGTTCGAGCGGCGTGGCTACCGGGTGCTGCATGCCGACAGCATGGTGCAGATGAGCGAGCTGCTCAATGAGCACACGCCGGACTATGCGGTGGTGGACCTCAAGCTCAAAGGCGAGGCCTCGGGCCTGGCGTGCGTGCGCCATCTGCACGCCCACAGCAGCACGATGCGCATTGTGGTGCTGACCGGCTTCGCCAGCATCGCCACGGCCGTGGAGGCCGTCAAGCTGGGCGCGGTGCATTACCTGGCCAAACCCTCCAACACCGACGACATCGAGGCCGCTTTCGGCCTGATGGAAGGCAACGCCGAAGTCGAATTGACCAACCGTTCCAGCTCCATCAAGACCCTGGAATGGGAGCGCATCCACGAAGTGCTGGCCGAGACCGGCTTCAACATCTCCGAGGCCGCGCGCCGCCTGGGCATGCACCGCCGCACGCTCAGCCGCAAGCTGGACAAGCGGCGCGTGTAGCCCTTGGCTGCCCGCACACGCCGGGCAGCCCGCCCCGCTGATTGCGCACCTTTTGCGCACAGCACTTTCTCCCTGCGGCAACGCTTTTGCACCGGGTTCCCTCACCAGGGCCGCCTAACATCGAACGTCTGAAATTGGCCGCCCACAGCAGCTGCATCGCGCAGCGCACCGCTGCCCGGGGCCTGTGACCCACAAAAATATTGGAGACCCATGTTCGACACCGCCCTGCTGCTCACCGCCGCCTTCGTGGCCGGCGCCCTCAATGCCGTCGCGGGCGGCGGCAGCTTTCTGACCTTGCCTGCGCTGGTGTTCACGGGCGTGCCCCCGGTCGTGGCCAACGCCACGGGCACGGTGGCGCTGCTGCCGGGCTACCTGGCAGGTGCCTGGGGCTTCCGGGAAGACATGCAAGCGCCGCCCGGCCTCTCGCTGCGCGCGGTGGTATTGCTCTCGCTCATCGGCGGATCTGCTGGCGCAGCCTTGCTACTCATCACGCCCGACGCCACTTTCCGCAAGGTGGTGCCCTGGCTGCTGCTGGCGGCCACTGCCATGTTTGCCTTTGGGCCCAGGCTGCGCCAGTGGGCTGGCGCATCGGCCCATGGCGCCGCCACCCCCTGGAAGGCCGCGCTGGGCATGCTGGCCGTGGCCGGCTATGGCGGCTACTTCAACGGCGGGCTGGGCATCCTGCTGCTGGCGCTGTTCGGCCTGTTGGGGCAAACACAGCTCAACGCCATGAACGGCATGAAGAACCTGGTCTCCGCCCTGCTCACCGCCATTGCCGTGGCGATCTACGCGGCGGGCGGCATCGTGCTGTGGCCGCAGGCGTTGATGATGATGGTGGCCGCCACCGCAGGCGGCTATGGCGGCGCCCGGGTGGCCCGCAAATTGCCCCCTCATGTGCTGCGCTGGGGCATCGTGGCCACGGGGCTGGTGATGGCCGCGGTATTCTTCTGGCGTCAGTGAGCCATCCCATTCCACCTCCTTCCTCCGCAACATCGCCTCACGGCAACGAACGTCCGCAGCCCCGCGCGCTGTGGGCCATGCTGCTGACGCTGCTCAGCGGCTTTGCGCTGAGCCAGGCCTTTCGCACCACCACCGCCATCCTGGCCCAGGGGCTGACGGCCGAGTTCGGGCTGTCGCCCGGGTCGCTGGGTGCGTTCGCGGGGCTGTTCGGCCTCTCGTTCGGCGTGGCGCAGTTGTTGATGGGCGTGGGATTGGACCTGTGGGGCCTGCGGCGCAC
>JBCNOJ010000534.1:0-2943 GCA_039593925.1 Acidovorax sp. | reverse complement strand
GGGCTTCACAGCCCCGCTGTCGGCCATCACCGCTGCCGTGGTGGGCGTGATCCTGAATCTGGCGCTCTTCTTCGCCTACCACCTGCTTTGGCCGCAGGGTTTCGGCGGCCCGTTCGACACCGCCTCTGCAGTGATCACTGCCGCAGCGCTGGTGGCGCTGTTTCGCTTCAAGACCGGCGTGATGCCCTTGTTAGGCGTGTGCGCGTTGGCAGGGCTGGCGCTGACGCTGGTGCGGTAACACGCCGTGGGGGTTCGCTTTTTCGCCTGAACCAGCCTTAACCATCCTGAATGGAAGCAGTTTTCTAGGCTGGACCTGCGCTTCTCAGCCGGTTGCCAAGGGAGCTCCCACACTCTGCGCCAGCGAGCGGATCGCCTCCAGCTCGTGCGGCAGGGTCAGCACCTTTTCAGACCGGGAGAGCGCATGCTGGGCGTGGCGTATGGCAGCCACACGCATCGCGTCATCGCCCACACACGCCAATGAACGCAACGCTTTCTGCAGCCGAACAGCCACTTCCACGGCGCCAGCGCCATCGCGTGCAATGGCCGTAAACGCATCGTCAAACAGGTCATCCATTTGCAGCAGGCGCACTTCCACGCGGTCAAACTCCACGGGCTGCGGGGCGAGCTGTTCGCTTTGCTCTGTCCACACGGTGAACAGGCGCACCAGCGTGCCCACGATACCGATGGCCGTGCCTGGGTCGTTGACCGCGGGGGACAACGCTCGCCCTGCGATCTCTGAAAGAACGATGAGCCCCAGGCGTGGATCGTGGTCGAAAACGCGGTCACGGCCCATGGTGAACGCAGCAACCACCTGCTCGGTCTCCACTTCGCCCCTGCCTGCGCCGCCAGGCTGCACGTAGGCCAAGGGGCGGCCTGGCATGGCAAAAGTGCCTGGCACCGCATCGACCACCACGCGGCCACCGATGCCTGTCGCAAATTCCTGCAGCGCCTGCATGTCGATCTGCTGCACATAGCCGACATCGGTTGCAAAAACGGCCACGCCGGCCGCTGTGTGCTGACTGGTGCGCGCCACGCCGCCGAGCGCCGGTTGAATTCGGCGACGCCGCATGGCCGCCGATGTGGCTACCTCCACCTGCTCCACCGTGGCACCCAGACGACCCAGCCGCGCAATGCGGTCCGTCCACCGTACAAAGGTGAACACCACAAAAGCCAGCACGGCTACCGTCATGGAAAAAAGCGTGAATCGCCCTGCGATTTCAAAGTAGCCGTTCTTCATGGCCATGAGCGCAACCACGCTGAAGATGAAAGCGCCCACGAAGGTTGACAGTGCGTTTTGCGAGACATCGTCCGCAATCACCAGAGGGAAAGACCGTGGCGTGGCCGTGGTGCTGGCCGATGAATACGCCGACACCATGGAAGCCACTGCAAATGTCGCAACGGCCAGCATGCTGGCCGCCATGATGGACAGCAAACTTTCCACCGATTCTTTCGACACGTCAGGCACGAGGCGCGCCAGCGGCAGTTCGTCAGAGACCTTGGCGCAAAACACCGCAACGACCGAGGCAAGGCAGATCACCAGCGGCTTGATCCATAACCGCTCGCGAATGCGGCGCATCAGAAAACGCAGTCTGTCGCGCGACAACGGCCATTTCATGGGCATTCCTTTGTACTGCGTGGCACTCTGCCCTCTCCCTGGCTGGGTTGGCGGCAAAATGGTTGGGGGTCGAGCACCTGCAATGCAGCTAGGGCAAGACGAGCCGGGTAAGCCACACTGCCGGGATACCGCTGAAATTGAATAACTTGTGGTGGCAAGACCGCAACACGAGGGCCGCAGCGACGGTAGCTATGTTTTTTATAGCTTCCGGCCCTTGATGGACAAGCGCTAGAAGCCAAAATACTCAAAAGCAGGTTACTTGATCAACCCCAGCACATCCTTGAACGCCGGGTGCTCGCAGGTGGCCAACCACTCGAAGGCCACCATCTCGGTGGTCACCAGTTCGGCGCCCGCGCCGGCCAGGCGGTCGAACGCGGCGTCGCGGTTGCGCTCGGTGCGCGAGCCGCAGGCGTCGGTCACCACCCACACTTCAAACTCGTCTTCCAGCAGGTCGAGTGCGGTCTGCAGCAGGCACACATGGGCTTCACAACCCGCAATCACGATGGTGCTGCGCTCGGGCGCCTGCTGCGCAGGCTTTTGCAAGTGTTTCGGCAGGCTGCGCGCATTGCCGCCCTGAGGCTTGGCGGGCGGGCGAAGCCATTCGCCCAGGCCCTCTTCGGTGGCACTGAAATGCATCTTAGCCAGGGTTTTCTGGCACAGCGCGCGCAGCGCAGCGTCGTTCGCGCCCAGGCGCGAGGGGTTCTGCTCGGTACCCCACACGGGCACGTCGAGCATGCGGGCGATCTCGGCCAAGCGGCGGGCGTTGGCCAGCACAGCCGGGCCTTCGTGGATGACGGGCATCAGGCGTTCCTGGTAGTCGACCAGAACGAGTTGGGATTCGGAGGCGTCAAGCAGCATGGCGGGTGATTCGTAGGTTCAGAGGTGCACGGGACAGTGGCACATTGTCGCAGCCCTGCCCGCCCCGACTTGACGTCGCCTTCGGCCTGCGCGCCGTCGACTCGGCGACGGCCACCATTCGCAGCCATTGGCTGGCTGCAGGCGTGGCGCTGGCGATAGAAGCCGACGGTCTCTCAGGATCAGGAGCCAGGCTGCAGTCGCAGCAAGCGCCCTTGCGGGCTGTCGGTAACGAGGTAAAGCAGCCCGTCCGGCCCTTGGCGCACATCGCGCAGGCGCTCGCCACTGCCTTCGAGCAGTTTTTCCTCGCGCCGCACCTTGCCAGCGCCATCGACCTCCAGCCGGTGCAGCGTGCCAAATTTGAGCGAGCCTACAAACAGGCTGCCTTGCCAAGCCGCGCCATAGCGGGTGCTGGTCAAAAACGCCATGCCAGACGGGGCAATGGAGGGGACCCAATAGTGCGCAGGGGGCTC
>JBCNOJ010000533.1:0-2943 GCA_039593925.1 Acidovorax sp. | reverse complement strand
GGTCCACTGCGCGAAGCGCTGCATCTGCGCGTCCGAGAGTTCGGTGCCGTCCAGTACCACGGCCAGCGGGTTGCCCTGGTAGGCCTGTTCGGTGAAGACGTCGACTTGGCGGAAGGGTCTGTTTCTCATGGCGGTGGTCTGTCGCGCAAGGGGCTCTGCGCGTGGCGCGCAGGGCAGGGGGGTCAGCTGAGGGTGAGGTCGAGCACGCCGACGGCGCCCGGCCGGGACGACACGGCCTGGTACCAGCGGTCCAGGTGGGCGCGCGGCGCATGCACCAGGGGCAGGGCCTGCCAGCGGTGGATCTCGCAGGCCACGGGGATGTCGGCCATGGTGAAGCGTTCGCCCGCCATGAACGGCTGGCGCGCGAGGTGAGCGTCCAGCATGGCCATGAGCGGCTCGGTCATGGCGACCGACGCAGCGATGAGCGTGTCATTGCGCTGCGCAGCGGGCGTGCGGATCCACTGCAGGAAGGCATCGCGCCCAGCGGGGTTCAGCGTGGTCTGCTGCCAGTCCATCCATTGCTCGGCGGCGAAGCGTGTGGCCAGGTCCTCGGGGTAGAGGTTGCCCAGCGAATGCCGCGCACAGAGGTAGCGCACGATGGGGTTGGATTCCCACAGCGTCACGCCCGTGTCTTCGTCCTCAATCAGCGGCACTAGGCCGTTGGGGTTGAGGGCCAGATAGCGCGCCTCGCGCACGATGCCGTACTGGCCGCCCGCGTCGGTGCGCTGCACCGATGGCAGGCCCAGCTCCTGCACGGTCCACACGACCTTGCGCACGTTGATGGACGACATCCGTCCCCAGACTCTTAGCATGCTTGATGGACTTTCATGGTGCGTTGCGCAACCGCGGGTGCACGAAGTAGGCGCGATCGTGCGAGGTAGCCGCGGAACTGGCTTTGCCAGGCCGCTGGCTGCGTCCCCCTCCCGCGCAGCGAGAGAGGGGGAAGCGGCGCAGCCGCTCAGGGGGTGACATCCTTGATCGCTGCCGCCAGCGCTGCGATACCGGTGGCGATCTGCTCGGCGGTGGAGGTCACGAACGACAGGCGCAGCGTGCGCAGGTCAGCGTTGTCGGCATAGAAGGCCGCGCCGGGCACGAAGGCCACGTTGCGTTCCACGGCTTTGGGCAGCAGTTCGATGGCGCTCATGCCTTCGGGCAGGCGCACCCACAGGAACATGCCACCATCGGGGCGATTCCACTGCACGTCCAGGCCCGCCATTTCTTGGGTCAGCGCCGCCAGCATGGCTTCGCATTGCGACTTGTACAGCGCACGGATGGTGGGCACGTGGCGGTCCAGGAAGTTGCCCTTCATCACTTCGGCCACGAGGCGCTGGTTGTAGCCGGGCGTGTGCAGGTCGGCCGCCTGCTTGGCCTGCAGCAGCTTGGGGTACACGGCCTTGGGCGCCACGATGAAGCCCAGGCGCAGCCCGGGCGCGAGCACTTTGGAGAACGAGCCCATGTAGATGCAGCCTTCGGGGTTGCGGGCCGTGAGCGGTGCGGGCGGCGGGTTGTCAAACCACAAATCGCCATAGGGGTTGTCTTCCACCAGGGGCACGTTCAGTTCTGCAGCGGCCTTCACCAGCGCAGCGCGGCGCGCTTCGCTCATGGTGCGGCCCGTGGGGTTCTGGAAGTTGGGCAGCACATACAGAAAGCGCGCCTTGTCAGCACCTGTGCCCACCTTGGCCTTGAGGTCGTCCACCAGCACGCCTTCGTCGTCGCTGGCCACGGCCACCACGCTGGGCTCCATGGGGGTGAACGCCTGCAGGGCGCCCAGGTAGGTCGGTGTTTCCACCAGCACGCGGCTTTCGGTGTCGATAAGCACCTTGGCGATCAGGTCAAGCGCCTGCTGCGAGCCGGTGGTGATGAGGATCTGGTCGGCATCCACCTCCCAGGGCAGGAAGTCGGCGATCGCCTGGCGCAGCGGGCCATAGCCTTCGCTGGCAGCGTATTGCAGGGCGGCGGGGCCATCGTTGGCCAGCACGGCGGCCGAGGCCTCGGCAAAGGCCGACACCGGGAAGGTCTTGGGCGAGGGAAGGCCGCCGGCCAGGCTGATGATGCCGGGCTTCTCGGTGACCTTGAGGATTTCGCGGATGACCGAGGGGTTCATGCGCTCGGCGCGGCGCGCCAGGGTCCAGGTGCCTTGGGTGGGAAGGTCGTTCAGTTTCACTCTCGTCTCCTGCAAGCGGCCGCCGGGCCGCTACGGTTGCAAAGTTGTCGTCAAAAAATGGGTGTCAGGCCATCGCAGCCATGGGGCTGCGTCAGTCCACAATGAACAGAGTGGCGCCCTGGGGTGACGTGGACCGGTGAGGTTCTGCATTGTCCGCCACCTGATAGCTCATGCCCGGCATCAGGGTGTACTGGCGGCCATCGGCCAGCTGGGTGTGCAACTCGCCACTCAGGCACAGCAGCACATGGCCCTTGGTGCACCAGTGGTCGGACACGTAGCCGGGCGTGTACTCCACCATGCGTACCCGGACGTCACCGAACTGCTGGGTGCGCCAGAACGCTTGCCCAGCCTGAGCGCTTTTTTCTTCGCGCGCAATCGCAGACCAGTCGGTGGTGGCAAAGGAGATGTCTTGGAGTTTCATGCGGCTCGCGGCAGGGTGTGGACGGGCATTTTCTTGCCCAGGTAAACGGTGGCGATCACAGCCAGCGCAAAGAACAGGGTGGCCATGTCCAGCCGTTCGCCCACCAGCGGCACGGCAAACAGCAGGCTCAGAAACGGCTGCAGCAGCTGGATCTGGCTGACCCGCACGGCGCCCAGCGCCAGCGCGCGGTACCAGGCAAAAAAGCCGATCCACATCGAAAACAGCGCCACGTAAAGAAACCCCACCCAGCTCATCGCCGCGATGGCCGAGGGCGTGGAGGGCGCGAACCACAGTGCCACGGGCAGCGTCAGCGGCAGGCATGCCACCAGCACCCAGCAGATCACCTGTTCGCCACCCA
>JBCNOJ010000532.1:0-2946 GCA_039593925.1 Acidovorax sp. | reverse complement strand
CCCCCTTCTGGCTGCGCCTGCGGCGGGGCGGTTGTGGGGTGGGACGCGCGTCGGAGCGCGCGTGCTTCGTGCTCTAACTCGCCGCAGTTGTCCGAACGGAGCTGCAACGCAGCGAAGTGAGTTCTGCGGCGCACCCCACAACCGCCCGTCGCAGGTTTGCCCCGTAGCGCAGCGAAGGGGTCGCAGACTGAGGGTCGCCTTTCTTTTGGGTACTTTTCTTTGGCGAAGCAAAGAAAAGTACCTCGCCCGCCGGGGCGACAACCCGGCTCCCGCCCTCAAACCCAGCACGCTTTTCAAACCTGCACTCGGGCTTCGTACAGGCTCAGCCCGGACGGTTTGCAGGAAAACCAATCGACATCAGAAAAGATAGCTACTAACGCTTTAAAGATAAGCGCTAGAAGCCCCCATCATCAGAAATCTAGCGCCCAATCTCCTCCAGGCAAGCCTCCATCACCCGCGCATCAAACGCCATCTGCACATGCGCCACCCCTTCCACCAACCGGTTGTCCGCCCCCGCCAACGCCGCCGTGGTCGCCGGAAACACGATGTTGTCGCAGTTCGAATACCAGCAGGTAAACAATGCCGCCCGCCCCGCAGGCTCGGCCCGCTGCAGCGCCACTACCCAGTCGCCTGCCAGGCTCATCTGCCGCCCATTCACGGCCCGGCTGAAACGGCCGAGCCACGTGCCGCCGTGGGGCGTGCCCAGCGTGAGGATGCGGTGCACCCGCCCATCCGCCTGGTGCGCACGCAGCCAGGCACGCGCGGCCAGTCCGCCCATGCTGTGGCACACCAGCACAGGCGCCTGGCCGGTAGCCGCCGTCACACGCGCCACGGCGTCTTCGATGATGTCCGCATACTCGTCAATCGAACCCATCACAGGTTCCAGATTGACCGCCACATGCGCATGGCCTGCTGCACGCAGGCGGGAAAACCACGGCAGCCACAGCCCCCGGTTGCACATGAAGCCGTGCACCAGCACCACGCCGCGCCGGCCCGTGGGCTGCGCGGGCAACCAGTCGGGCACGGCCTGATGGCGAAACGGCTGGCGCCAGCAGAACAACACCAGCGCCACCCAGACCTCGGACCACCAGGCGGCCACCACCTGACCCCAGCGGGCGCGGGGCGCAGGGTCCTTGCGGTTGGCAGCGTGCATGAGCACGAACTCCAGCGCCATCACGCTCCAGAAAACCGCCATGGGCACCAGGGCCCCCAACACGGCCACCCACGGTGAGCGGGGCCACTGCCACGCCAGCCAGGCGGCCATGGCCAGGAGGTTGAAGACCAGAAAAGCCCTTTGCCAGCGCGCGATCATGGTGATGTATGCAGATGTTTGTTGTAATGGTCCAGCCCGCCCCATTGTGCGGTCTGTCACCCAGCCACTGCCGTCCACACAGAAAGAAGAGAGAAGGAAAGGAAAAGGACCTCGCCCATGGATGCCGCCCAGACCATTCGCGACGCCATTGCCGACGTGACCGCCTTGCGCCAGCATCGCACGGCCGAGCCCGCACTTGGCGCTGCGGTGGGCCGCATCAAGACCCTGCAGGCGCGGCGCTTTCGGGGCACCTATGCGGACCTGATGGGCTCGCCCTCGTTCGGCCCGGCTGCAAAGTTTTTTCTGGAAGAGCTGTACAGCGACAGTGACTACACCGACCGCGACCAGCAGTTCAGCCGCATCGCGGGCACGCTGCAAACCATGTTCCCCGCGCCTGTGGCGGCCACCGCCGTGGACCTGGCGGTGCTGCACGCGCAGACGGAAGCACTGGACCAGGATATGGGCCGCGCCTGGCTCGCCCACGGCCAAGCCGATGCTGCCAACGATGCGGCCCTCTACGCCGCCGCCTGGCGTACTGTGGGGCAGCGCCCGGCGCGCGAGCAGCAACTGCACCGCGTGCTGGCCATGGGGACAGATCTGGCACGCCTCACGCGCACGCCCGGCCTGCGGATGATGCTGCGCATGATGCGAGGCCCGGCCAACGCGGCCGGCATGGGCGCGCTGCAGAAGTTTCTGGAGGCGGGTTTCGACACCTTTGGCCAACTCGCGCGCCAGCGCGGCGGCCTGGAGCAGTTCCTCGCCACCATCGAGCAGCGTGAGCGCGCCTTGATGGATTTGCTCTTCGACGCCGATCCTGTCACCTGCGAGACCCAACTCGCCAGCACCCTAGGACAAGCCCGATAGCCCGCCACGCGGTGGCCTTCCACAATCTGTGCCCACCCGTCACAGGCATCCGGGAGCACGCATGCGGCGCCCAGGGTGAGGATGAACGGGGGAACGATCAAACGACGAACACACGTATCTGGCGCACAGGTACAGGGAAGGAAACCATCGCATGGAAAAGATCTGGCTCAAGAGCTACCCCCCGGGCGTCCCACACGACGTGAAGCCCGAGCAATACCGCTCTGTGGCCCACCTGCTGGAAGAGTCGTTCCGCAAACACGCATCCAGTCCGTTCTCGGTCTGCATGGACCAGTGGATGACCTATGGCGAGCTGGAGCGCCGCTCGGCCGCGCTGGGCGCCTACCTGCAAAGCCTGGGGCTGGAGCCCGGTGCGCGCGTCGCCATCATGCTGCCCAACATCCCACAGTTTGGCGTGACCATGGCCGCCGTGCTGCGCGCGGGCTACGCCTGCGTGAACGTGAACCCGCTGTACACCGCCCGCGAGCTGGAGCACCAGCTCAAGGACTCGGGCGCCACGGCCATCGTGATCCTGGAGAACTTTGCCCACACGCTGGCCGAGGTGATCGACCACACGGCCGTCAAGCATGTGGTGATGGCGTCCATGGGCGACCTGCTGGGCTTCTGGTTTGGCAAATGGATCACCTTCGCCGTGCGCCACCTGGCCAAGATGGTGCCTGCGTATGACCTGCCGCTGTCGAATGGCCGCAAGGTCGTCACGTTCAAGAAGGCGCTGTCGCTGGGCGAGCACAAGTTGCTCGCGCCCAGCCAGG
>JBCNOJ010000531.1:0-2984 GCA_039593925.1 Acidovorax sp. | reverse complement strand
TTCGCTGGTAAGCGCGGCCTCGCCCAGCATGTCGTACGAATAGCGGAAGCCCTCGGCTTCCATCGTGCGGGCGTTGCGCAGCGCTTCGTCGATGGTTTCGCCGGTCACAAACTGCTCGCCCATCATGCGCATGGCCATGTCCACACCCTTGCGGATGAGGGGCTCGCCGCCCTTGCCGATCAGGCGGCTGAGCGAGTTACCCAGGCTGCTCTCGCTGTGGGTGGCCACCAGCTTGCCGGTAATCAGCAGGCCCCAGGTGGCGGCGTTGACGAAGAGCGAGGGGCTCTTGCCCAGGTGGTTGTCCCACTGGCCGTGGCTGATCTTGTCGCGGATCAGCGCGTCGCGTGTGGCCTTGTCGGGGATGCGCAGCAGCGCCTCGGCCAGGCACATCAGCGCCACGCCCTCTTGCGACGACAGCGAGAACTCTTGCAGCAGCCCTTGCACGATGCCTGCGCGCCCGGCGCTGGCCTTGCGTTCGCGCAGCGCCTTGGCGATGCGCAGGGCCAGTTGCTCGGCGGCTGAGGCTTGATCGGCAGGCAGGCGGGCCTGGGCCAGCAGCGGGGCCAGGGCCTCGGGCTCGGGGCGGCGATAGGCGGCAGTGATCGCGGCGCGCAGCGGGCTGGAGAGCGGCGTGCGGGGCGCGAAGTCTGCAAACAGGGCGGAGGGCTGCGTCATGGCGTTGTCTTTCGGTGGTTTGGAGGGCCAAACAAGGGGTTGGGCGCGTTACTGGCGATGATCCTTGGGTTGTGGGTGAATAAATGTTCGAAAATGGTGGGTCAGGCAGAATAAATCGCTAATACAAATGCACGCAGAAACCGATCTGGACCGCATCGACCGCAAGATCTTGTCAATCCTGCAGGAGGACGGCCGCATTGCCAACCTCAAGCTGGCCGAGGCGGTGGCTCTGTCGCCCACGGCCGTGCTAGCGCGCGTGCAGCGCCTCACGCGCGACGGATTCATCCTGGGCTACGAGGCGCGGCTTAACCCGCTCAAGCTGGGTGCGGGCATGCTGGTTTTCGTCGAGGTGCTGCTCGACCGCACCACGCCCAACGTGTTCGACCAGTTCAAGGCGGCGGTGCAGGTGCACCCCGAGATCATGGAGTGCCACATGGTGGCGGGCGGGTTTGACTACCTGCTCAAGACGCGATCCGCCGACATGAACGCCTACCGCGTGTTTGCGGGCGATGTGCTGTGGCAACTGCCCGGTGTGCGTGAGACGCGGACGTATGCGGTGATGGAAGAGGTCAAGCACAGCAATCACTTGCATCTGCGCTAGATGGCTCAGCCCGGGCAGCCTGAAAGCCACAGCCGCATTGGCTCTGGCGGCAGAAGCCCGCATAATCCTGCGCAGATTTGCACGATTGAGGAGAAGAACCATGAAAGCCGTCCCCTACGCTGCCGCTGCTCTGGTGGCCGCCTTTTTCAGCCAGTCGGCCGCCGCGTCGTGCTACGTGGTGTATGGCCCGGACAAAGACATCATCTATCGCGCCCCGGAGCCGCCGATCGACATGTCCCGCCAAATCCATGAGACGCTGCCCTTGGTGGCGCCTGGATCCACGCTGGTCTTCTCGCCCGACAGCCACGGCTGCGAACTCACCATCAACCGCCTTCCCCTCGCATCCGCCCAACGCGCCCCCGGCGCACGTCCGGCCCGCGCTGACCGCGGCTGAGTGGTTGTCCCGGGGCCCGGCCGACGGCGGCTGCGGGCCTGAGACAATCGGGTGATGAGCGAACCGAAAGAACTATCCCCCTCGTTTGAACCTTCTGCCCCCGGCGCCGAGGGCAACCTGCCCGAAGGCTGGCTGCAGGTGCAGTCCATGGACCTGGACGCCCAAGGCGTTGCCCGCAAGCCCGACGGCAAGGTCATCTTCATCGACGGTGCCCTGCCATTCGAGCTGGTCACCGCCAACACCCATCGCAAGAAAAACAACTGGGAGCAGGCCAGCTTGGTGGTCATTCACCGCGAGTCGTCGCAGCGTGTGCGCCCCGGGTGCCCGCACTTCGGGCTGCACGCGGGCGCCTGTGGGGGCTGCAAGATGCAGCACCTGCATGTCGGGGCGCAGGTGGCCGTCAAGCAGCGTGTGCTGGAGGACAACCTCTGGCACCTGGGCAAGGTCAAGGCCAAGACCATGCTGCGCCCCATCGAAGGCCCATCCTGGGGTTACCGCTATCGCGCACGGCTGTCGGTGCGCCATGTGATCAAGAAGGGGCAGGTGCTGATCGGCTTCCATGAGCGCAAAAGCCGCTATGTGGCCGACATGCAGCAGTGCCCCGTGCTTCCGCCCCATGTCGATGCCATGCTGATGCCCCTGCGCGCTCTCATTGCCAGCTTGGATGCGCGCGATACCTGCCCGCAGATCGAGCTGGCCTGCGGCGACGACGTGACAGCGCTGGTGCTGCGCCATCTGGAACCGTTGAGCGCGGGCGACATCGCGCAATTGCGCGCCTTCGCAGCGGAGCACAACGTGCAATGGTGGTTGCAGCCCAAAGGGCCCGACACTGTGAAGCTGCTGGACGATGGAGGCACGCAGCTGTCGTACGCGCTGCCCGATTTCGGCATCACCATGCCTTTCAAGCCCACCGACTTCACGCAGGTGAATCCGCACATCAACCGTGTGCTGGTGTCGCGAGCGCTGCGTTTGCTGGATGTTCAATCGCATGAGCGCGTGATCGACTGGTTTTGTGGCCTGGGCAACTTCACGCTGCCGCTGGCCACCCAGGCGCGCGAGGTATTGGGCATTGAAGGCAGTGAGACCCTTGTGGCGCGTTCACGCGAAAACTATGCAATGAATCAGGCCGCAGCGCAGGGTCATAAAGCGCTTGCAGCTACGCAATTTGTAGCGCGCAATTTGTTTGAGATGACGCCTGCCATGTTGGTGGCCGATGGCTCGGCAGACAAATGGCTGGTGGACCCGCCACGCGAAGGCGCATTTGCCCTGGCCAAGGCGCTGGCCGATATCGAACAGGCCCGGCGCGGGGTTGAA
>JBCNOJ010000530.1:0-2996 GCA_039593925.1 Acidovorax sp. | reverse complement strand
CCTGCAGCGCGGCGGCGGCGGCCAGGTACACATCGGGTGCGGGCTTGGTGGCAGGCATTTCGTGGCCACTGAACACGCGGCCCGCAAAGTACGGCGTCAGCCCCACCTTGGCCAGCTGCATTTCCACCTTGTGCCGGTCGGCCCCCGAGGCGCAGGCAATGCGCCCGTCGTGGTGGGCATGCACGCGTTCGATGGTGGCGTGGATGTGCTCGATGGGGGTAAGGCGCAGGTCCAGCTCGGTATTGCGGCGCGCGTAGAAGGCGGCCATCCATTCGTCCGTCAGTGGCCGGCCGGTGTGGGACTCGATCAGCGCGGCCTCGCTTCGCACCGTGCGGCCGATGAATCGGTGCATGCACTCCTCCGGGCTGAGTGCCCAGCCCGCTTCGTTGAGCATGTCGCACAGCACGCCGTTGGTGATGGGTTCGCTGTCTACCAGCACACCGTCACAGTCAAACAAGATTGCTTCAAATTTCATAGCTATTGGCGCTTGATAGATAAGCGCTAGAGGTCATTTTCATTGGAATTTTGAGGGATGGATGTCGCCATCCACATAGAACCAGCGCCCCCCTTCGCGCACGAAGCGGCTGGTTTCGTGCAGGCGCACGGCGCGGCCACCCACGCGGTAGCGCGCGACGAACTCCACCACGGCCGTGTCGGGCGTGGCGCTTTCATGGCGGCGCACCTCCAGCCCAAGCCAGCGGGCGCTGGCGTCGAAATCGAGCGCGGCGGGGCGGGTGCTGGCGTGCCAGGTGGCCAGCAGGTAGTCGGCCCGCTCAGTGGCGAAGGCGGTGTAGCGCGAGCGCATGAGGCTCTGCGCATCCGGGGCGGGCGCGGTATCCCAGTGGTCGATGTAGCGGCCGCAGCAGTCGGCATAGGCCAACGGCTTTTGGCGCGTATTGAGCTGGCCGCAGGGGCAGGCGTCGGTGGGTGCGGGGGAGGTCATGGGTTGAGATTGCCACACAAGGTGGGCGCTTTACTTCAGCGTGCCGAACACCCTGCGCGCAATGGCGCTGGCGGCACCCGCTGGGTTCTGGCGAATGCGGCGCTCTTCTTCGCCAATCATGAAGTACAGGCCGTCCAGCGTCTTGCCGGTCACGTACTGCGCCAGGTTCGCCTCTTCGGGCTTGAGCAGGCCGAAGCTGGCTGCCTTGCCTGCAAACGCGTTGTACTTCTGCGTGAGGCCCACCTGCTCGGTGGCCTGGTTGACCACGGGCAGAAACCGCTGGCCCAGCGGGGCACGTGTCTTGTCCGCAAAAAAGCTGGTGACCGAGGTACTGCCGCCGGTGAGGATGTTGCGGGCGTCGGTCACCGTCATGGTCTGAACGGCATTCACCAGCAAGTCCTTGCCCATGGGCACGGCGGCTTCGGCCGCGCGGTTGATGGCGGTCACAAGTTCATCAATGCGACGGCCTTGGCCCAGCGACTTCATCACCTTGGCGGCGTCGTTGAGGTAGCCCGGAAGGCCGATGCGCACCTGCGGGTTGCCCAGAAAGCCATCTGTTCGCCCGAGCAAGGCCACGGCGGCATCCGCCCCTTGCGCCAGCGCCGCCTTCACGCCGCCGGCGGCATCGGCATTGGAGAGGTCGCGCAGCGACAAGGCCAGGGCGCGGTGGTGGGTGGCTAGCAGAATGGCGCCCAGCGTGGTGGCACTGGCAAGGTGGAACTGGCGACGCAGCATGTTTGAGGTGACTTTCGGAAGATGAGGGACTACAGGCAGGCGGGCCCGGCGCTGATTTTCGCCCAGGCGGAGCGGGGCTAGACTGCGCTCGGGCCGCCGCCGCCATACCGCGTGACGGAGCCCCACAAGCAGGAGTCGTGCGATGTTGGAAATGAGCGTGCCATGGTGGGAGTTCGTGCTGCGAGGGGTGGTGGTGTATCTGTTCCTGCTGGTCTTCCTGCGGCTGACGGGCAAGCGGCAGACGGGCCAATACGCGCCGTTTGACCTGGTGTTGCTGCTGATCCTGTCGAACGCGGTGCAGAACTCGATGAATGCGGGCGACAACTCACTGGTGGGCGGGCTGATATCGGCCACCACCCTTCTTGTGTGCCACGTGGGCCTTGCGCAACTGACCTTTCGCTTTCGCCGCCTGGAACGCCTGATCGACGGCACACCGCAGGTGCTGGTGAAGGATGGCCAGGTCAATGCCGATCTGCTGCGCAAGGAACTGCTCTCACCCGATGACCTGGAGGCCGCGTTGCGCGCGGGCGGCTGCCTTCACCTGCACGAGGTGGAACGCGCCACCATCGAAACCAACGGCCAGATCACGGTGGTGCTGCGGCGGCGGGATTCGCAGGACTGACAAGCGAGCGAACGAACCACCGACCGGCGGTGTGCAGCCCGGAGCGGCCGAACGACGGCGCGTGAACCCTACCTCAGTCGGGTTGGCGTGAGCGGGGGCATGGCGAAAGATCAGAACTTTCTTTTCTGCTCTTTTCTTTGTCCCCCTCCATTGGGCTGCAGCTTGCAGCCACCACCCGCTTATGACGCTCTCCCACCTGCCTCTGCGCGCGCGCCGCGCCATGCCAACCGCTGCCACGCACGCCCACTCCATCCTGCCTGCGGACCACGCACCGCACACAGGCTATGCAGCCCTCTCCCGCGGACTGCGCCTGGGTGCCATGGCGAGCGCTGCCACAGCCTTGGCACTGCTGCTGAGCGGTTGCGAAACCACCAACATGCGCATGGGCAGCGCCGACGCCAAGACCGTGGCTACGGGCAGCGCAGCCGGTGGTGCCACTGCGGGCGCCAGCGATTCGCTGGAGCGCTGCGAAAGCCCGCTGGGCACCGTCTCGCTGGTCGAAAACCAGCAGGCAGGCTGGTACACCATCCTGCGCGACCAATACCGCCTGCCGCCCACGGCCAACCTGCTGCGCCTGCTGGTGCATAGGCATTCGTGAGGTCGATCCGTCGCTCCGAGAAGCGGCGCTCGCTATGGGGATGAATCACCGCAAACGCTTATTGAAAGTAGAACTCCCTCTTGCTATGCCTGTGATCA
>JBCNOJ010000053.1:0-16394 GCA_039593925.1 Acidovorax sp. | reverse complement strand
GGGATGAAAAAGGGCGGCATCGCTGCCGCCCTTCCGGATACGCAATGCGCGCGTATCAGCTCTTGGTGCGGAACGCCTGCTCCAGCAGCGCCTGGTCGAAACCGCCGCCGACCTTGCCCTCTTCGGCGTACTGGTACAGCGCCGCCGAATAGATGCCCTGCAGCGAAGCCTGCACCAGCGCCAGCACGATCAGGCTCACCACCGCCACCGCGATGGCCGCCACGATCAGCGGCAGCGACTCCGTCGTCAGCGCACCGACCACCAGGGCGCCCATGACCACGATCAACACGAAGCTCAGCAACCCGAACACCACGCCGATCCCGGCGTTGCCGATCAGGTTCTCGCCCCAGGTGCGCTTGAGCAGCTCCACGCTGCGCTTCACCGCTTCCATCGGGCCGATCTCCTCGCTGGCCAGCACCGGCACCACCAGGAAGGTGGCCACCGTCCAGGCCAGGCCTGTGCGGCGGCGTGGCAGCACGGTGGCCAGGTGGGCATACAGTGCCCACGCCAGCACCAGCACCACCAGCACATAGGCAAACTGTGCCAACACCTCCAGCGAAAAAGCGAACGCCGTCAGGTGCGCCAGCAGGTTCACCACATCCACACCCAGGGCAGCGGCGCAGGCAATGCGCACGTGGCGCCAGAAGTGCAGGCGGCCAGCAAACATCTTGTTGGCCACGGCCCACACGCCCGACCACGCGCTCAGCATCACCAGCAGCATCAGCACCACGCTGGGCAGCGCCTTCAGGTATTGCGATGTGTCGCGCGCCTCCAGCCATGTGGAGACCAGTGCCGCAGTCGCCACCAGTCCCACCAGCGCCACGGTGGCACCCACCGTGCGCCACGGAAACTGCGGCAGCGCCTGTTCTTCGGCAATGGGCGTGTCGGCCAGGCGCAGCGTGACATGGGTGTGGCCCAGGTCGATCGGCGTGTCCTCGGGCCAGTCAAAGCGCTCGCCCGCGTCATGGCGCTTGCGCTGCAGGCGCGCGCCGTTGCGCGTCTCCAGCACCTCTACCTGCACGGTGCGGGGTTCGTCCACTGCGCGGTCAATGCGCAGGTGGCGGGGCGCCACGTGCGGGTCGTCCAGCACCAGGTCGCAGTCCAGCGCACGGCCCACGGTGATGGGCCAGCGGGTGATGGGGGCACGCGCCAGCAGGGCGCCGTGGCGGTCAAAGGCCTCGATCAGGCCCAGCGTGGTGGTTGTCGGCATCGCGCTCATGGTGCGGCCTCCCAGCGGAAGGCTTTGAGGTAGTGGCTTGCCAGCTTCATGCCGTTGTCAAAGGCGATGCCCTGTACATCCATGCGGCCCAGCACGCCCTGCGTGGGCTGGTTCACCGAGGTCACCAGCACCGTCATGTTGTACAGGCCCGTGAGCTTGCGGTAGGCCGCCATGCAGACCACCGCCCGCAGCGGCAGGCTGCCCGGGTCCACAAAGCGCTCGGTGCATTCGGCACCCGTCTGGTGGCGGTTGCCGCGGGTGGGCAGGTTCTCGTTGGCAAAGCTTTGGGAATACATGCGGGCAAACCGCAGCGCGCCGAGCGTGGGGGCGTTGTAGGCCTCGTAAGACAGGCGCACCGCACCGGTATTGAAGTCGCCTGCCACCACATCGCTGTCGGCGCGGCACTGCGTGCGCTCCAGGTTCAGACCAGGAAAGGATGGGTCACGCCCCGAGCCCCAGCAGCGCGCCAGCGCATCGTCGGGCACCGGCACGCGGTAGTTGCCATGGCGCTGTTCGCGCAGCGGCGCTTTCAGAAACCGGTCGGTCAGCCGCTGCTGGTGCTCCATCAGCTGCCGCGTCATCTCGGCATGCGCGGCCTGGGTGATGGGCTGCGCATTGGCGGCCCGCAGCACCAGTGCTTGCGCAAACTCGGCAGGGATCAAAAAGCTCACCTGCTCGCCATCCATGCGCTTGGCCACGTTCACGCCCAGCACGCGGCCCGCGTCGTCCACTGCGGGGCCGCCGCTCATGCCGGGGTTCAGCGTGCCGCCAAAAAAGATGCGCGGGTAAAAACTGCGCCGCACCAGCCCGTTGTAGGTGCCCTCGGTCACGGCAAAGCCAATGTCCAGCGGGTTGCCCAGCGAATAGATGCGCTCGCCTTGCGCCAGCGCGTCGGTGGCAGGCCTGAAGCTGAGCACCGGCGCAGCCGCCGTGCGGCCCTTGGCGCGCAGCACCGCCAGGTCGTGCTGCACGTCAAATGCCAGCAGCTCCACCTCGCCCTCCTGGCCTTCCATCGTCACGTACACGCCGCGGTAGCGCTCGGGCTCCAGCGCCAGCTGGCTCGCCACGTGAAAGTTCGTCACGATGAGCCCATCGGCCGACACAAAAAAACCCGAGCCGATGGACGCCTGCGTATCGGCATTGCGCAGCAGCGTGCGAATCTGCACCAGCTTGTCGCGCGAAAGCTCGTAAATGCGCCGTGCATCGCGCGAGAGCAGGGCGGTGTCGGCCCCTGCTGGAGCAGCACCTGCGGCAGCGGCCTGCGGCGGTAGCGCGCCGTTGTCCACCGGCTCGCCGCTGGCGGCAGGCCGGGCGGCCGGGGCGGGGGCGTTGGAAGGTGCGGTGGGCGCGTTCGAAGCGGTGGGTGGTGGCGGGGCGTTTTGCGCTTGCGCCAGGGCGCACATCAGCAAAACAAACGACGGGGTTGCGAGCCGCAAGGGCCGAAGCAGGGAGAAGGGCATCGCGGTATTCTATGAACGCTGTGCCGTCGGCTCTGGCACCATCGGCCCCGCTGGCCTCCGGGCCACACCACCCCAGCCATCCCAAACCCCAAGACCCATGCAAAACACCCCCACTTACCCCATCGGCACGCCCGGCCAACCCTGGGGCGCAGCAGAGCGCGAGCAGTGGCGCGCACGCCAGGTGCGCCAGCGCAGCTATGCCGACGACGTGCTGCGCGCCATCGAGGCGCTGCGTGGCCGCTTTGATGTGGAGCTGTACGGCGATGTGGTGTATGCCAACGACCAGCACCCGGCCGAGCGCTTTCCGCTGCGCGCCATCCGCAGCCGCGACTGGCAGCCCGGCCTGCCCAGTGTGCTGGTGACTGGCGGCGTGCACGGTTATGAAACCAGCGGCGTGCACGGCGCGCTGCGTTTTGTGGACACCCAGGCCGAGCGCTATGCCGGCCGCGCCAACCTGCTTGTGGTGCCCTGCGTCAGCCCCTGGGGCTACGAACGCTTTCAGCGCTGGAACTTTGACGCCATCGACCCCAACCGTTCGTTCAAGGAGGGCTCCCCATCGCAAGAGGCCGTTGCCCTGATGCGGCTGGTGGCGCAGCACAGCAGCCAGGACGGCCCCCACGGCCGCTTCGCTGCCCACATCGACCTGCACGAAACCACCGACACCGACGAATCCGAATACCGCCCCGCCGTGGCCGCACGCGACGGCAAGGTGTTCGAGCCCGGCAGCATCCCTGACGGCTTTTATTTGGTGGACGACGCCGAGAACCCGCAGCCCGAGTTCCAGCAAGCCATCATCGAAGCCGTGGCCCGCGTCACACACATCGCGCCTGCGGACGACAAGAACGAAATCATCGGCTCACCCGTGGTGGCCCCGGGCGTCATCCACTATCCGATGAAGCAGTGGGGCCTGTGCGCGGGCATCAGCGGCGCGCGCTACACCACCACCACCGAGGTCTACCCCGACAGCCCCCGCGCCACGCCCGAGCAGTGCATTGAGGCGCAGGTGGCGGCGGCGTGTGCGGCGGTGGAGTTTGTGTGTGGGGCGACGAAGTAGCGCCGTTTTCTGCTCGTTTTAGTGTCAAATAGGCCTCTGGCGCTTGATGGGTAAGCGCTAGAAGCTACTAAATCTGTAGCGAAACTGTGCTGGAAACCGGTCGCTATGTATGAATGGGCATGGCTTCGCGAGCAACTGCAGCGCCACGGAATCCTACGGGCCAATGTCAAGCCTCAAGCACCACCCGCCGCAGCGCCCGCACCTTTTGCCACAGCACCGCCTTGGGCATCTGCATGGCCATGGCCTGCATGCAGCGCTCCAGCCAGCCAGAGCGGTTTTGTAGTCGGTCGATCGCCTTGCCCAGGTCGCGTGCCACCGAGGGGCCGTAGGCCTCGGTGGCTTTGGCCAGCGCCGCGCGCAATGCAGGCAGTTGCAGGTCCATCATCGCCAGGTCAATCACGTCGCGGCTGAAAACACCATCGTCGGCTTGCCGGTCCGAGTTGGCCAGCAGCTTCGAGGCCGCCAAGTCCAGTGGGGTCAGCGTGCCCACGCCGCACACCGTGTCATCGGGCGCCGGTGCTTCCAGTGTGATGCGCGCCTCGCGCACGATCTCCAGCTTGATCGCCTGCCCATCCATCTGCACCTGGGTGCGAATGCCGTACTGGTCGGCCCGGATCTCACGCAGCACCACCAGCGGCGGAGCGTGTGTGTGGGTGACGGGTGCCAACCTGTCGGGGCCGGTGAGCAGCTGGCGCAGCTCGCGATAGCCCGCCGCATCCGACACCAAAAAATCAATATCTACCGACTCGCGGTATTCGCCATAGCGCAGCGCAATGCAGGTGCCGCCGCCAAATAGGCAGCCATGCTGCAGAAGAGTTTCGCCGTTCAGCGCGCTCAGCACATGCGCAATGCGCTGGTGGTGCGGACGTTCAAACTGCATCGCTGGCCCCGCCGTTGGCGCTCTCTCCGGGTGACAGCGCCACGCGCAAGGCCGCCAGCAGTGCCTGTTCATCGTCAGACATGGCCTGCAGGTCCAGGTGCCGCGCATTGCGCTCATAAATGCCCAGCGCTTCGGTAGGCGTGAGGGTGTCCGTGCCGTGCACCTGCCACGCCAACGCACGCAGTTGCGGGTAGTCCGCCAGCGCCACCCGCGCCGGAATCCAACCAGCGCGGTCGGGCGCCGTTGCGGGCGGCTCTTGCGTGCCCGTGTGTGCTTGCAAATCCATGCCCAGCGCCGCCATGACATTGCACCACGCACCCATCGTTACCGAGGGCTCGCCCTTCTCGATGCGGTGCAGCGTCACCCGCGACAGCCCTGCCGCCTCTGCTGTCACCGTCGCGCTCAGCCGCAGGGCCTTGCGTTGCGCGCGAATTTGCTCGCCCAACGCTTTCAGTTGGGTTGTGCACTGCTCTGGGCTGATAGGGGATTGCGTTGGCATGGTGTTTCTCATTATTTACAAAAATGCGTATTTGTCAAATATGAGAAACACTTTCCATCTATCGGCTATGAAGGACGCCCTAAGTGCGCTGGGCTCAACATTTATGAGTCAAATCCGACTCCTGCGTTGGCAGTACAGGCGCAAGCAGCTATAGAAATTGAAGCGAATGGACCTGAAAAGATTCAAGCCGATGCGTCCGACCCGTCGGTCAGCGCCCGCAGCAGCCGGGCACTTACCTCGGCCGCATCCAGCGCGGCAAACGCCATGTTGTGCTGCTCCGTCAGCGGCCCATGGCCCGGCTCCATGCGGCCAGCGGCGTCGTAGCCCATGGCCTTGAACTTCCACGCCCCGCCGACCAGTTTGAGCGAGCCCACATGCGCCCCATCGGCCGTGTGCACGGACACCACGGCGGCGTTGATGGGCACCAGCTGCAACGGGCCAGCCACCGGGCCAGGCGGCGCATGGGCGAAGGTGGGAGTGAATGGAGGCGTCATGGATGGGCTTTGCTGATGCTGGAGCTGTTTTGAATTAAATGGGCCTGTAGCGCTAGAAGGATATGCGCTGGCAGCTATCAATAGAGGAGCGTTTTGGGCCGAGATAGCGCCCGATTCAGAACGACGACCCCGGCGCGCTCAAAAACACCAGTTCTTCGGCTGTGGAGGTACGGCCCAGCACCGCGTTGCGATGCGGGTAGCGCCCAAAGCGGGCGATGATGGCCTTGTGCCGGCGCTCAAAGTCCAGGTTGTTTTCCATGCCCGGCTGCGCAAACAGCGTGAGGGCTTGTTCATGAATCACGGCAGATTCGCTGTGCATGTAGGGCATGTAGGCAAATACGCGCTGCGCGGTGGGCAGGCTGCTGTCTTGCCCGCTGGCCACCAGCTCTTGCGCCAGCGCAAGGGCCAGCGCGTCTTGCGCAAGGCGCGGGCGGTGTCGCGGTACACATTGCGCGAGAACTGGTCCAGCACCAGGATTTCTGCCAACCGGACTTCTGGGGTGGCGCGCCAGGTGAACAGTTCACAGCGGGCAGCGGCCTCCAGCGTGGGGCCGAAGCGGGTGCGGATGGATTCGTCGAGGGCAGCGTCTTTGGCGAAGTGCTGCTTGGGGGTTAGCTCGGTGAACCAGACGTGGAGGATGTCGTTTGGGAGGGTTCGCTGCATGGTGAGGATGTACGTGGTTTAGTCAGCTCCCGGCCATGAACGGTCGTTCGATGGTGTCTCAGAGGCTGTATGGCTAGGACTTTGCCTGGCTTGTTAGAGGTCTGAGCGATCCTGGGTTGCATTCGTAGTGGTGCGGCTCGCTACGTGTCCAAATTGTCCCAGTCGTCACCGAGCATCCAACGAATTGCAGAGAGCTTCCCGTTGATCATGCCCCACTCGAAATCCGACCAAGGACCTACATTGTCTGGGCCGAGTGGATTTTCGACCTTGGCAATATTCTTGGCTGCGACGGGCAGGATCGAATCGATGATGTACTTTTCATGGTTCCTCTGATCCTTGGCGATCAATTCATCCCATTGGGCTCTGGTCACGACCTTCAGTTTGTGAGTCTTGATCTGCCACAACATGTACTGATATCTGTTGTAGCGAACGTGATCATCGAGCAGGGTGTGCGCCTGCAGCAACTCGGAGATCGAGCGGGGCTGTTGCTGCAGATCAAGCCATTCGACTTCGCTCACGAAGGATGGGTCGATCTTCCGCAAGCACGCTGCCAGATTGTTGAAGTACATCGTTCTAATCTTGCTGAACGATGCAGCAATGTCGGGATGAGGCAACCTGTGATCCGTCGCCGAACTGAAGTCATGCACGTTGTCAGTTACGAACGCGAACCGGTCTCCACGCGCCTTGACCTTAGATGCGTCAAGGAATGTTTCCAAGATCACCGCATCTGCAATCGAGTTTTTGTTCTGATGGCAGGGCGCCTTTCTGTCGAGCTGACGGCCCGCAGCCCTCGCCATCACGGATTCGCTTGCCTCAATTACCTCGGCCTCATTAAACAGTTTTTCAATTGTGCTGAAGGTGTCGTCTGCCGGCATGCCGAGCTTTGGAAGCTTGTGGTTCAATTCATCAAGATGCTTGAGTACAAGCTTCGTTGTCTTCTGGTCGCCCCCAACCTTATTGATCGCTTTGCGGACCTCATTTACTTGAGACGTAAAACTACGCGATGCCGCCTTGGCTACGCGCTCGCGGTTCCGATTGAACTCGTCGATGACAAGCCGCGGAACGATAAGTCGCATCTTCTTCAATGCAACGAGGCCACGGACCACCTGAAGCAGCGGGGTGAGCTTGTGATCCTCTGCCAGCTTGAGCCAGACCGAGGTGTCGATCAGTACGTGAAACATGGTCACTAGTCTAGAAGAGTCCCTGATGCTCTTGACTGGCGACGAATCTATCCCAAGGCAACGGCCGCAATGGGCCGTGAGTGGTCATTCAGAATAAAAAAAGGCCAGCAAACCTCACAGTCCGCTGGCCTCTATTTATTCAAAGGGAACTCACTTTCCCCACGAATCCTTCAACCCCACCGCCAAGTTAAACACCGGCTTCTCCGCCGTGTGGTCGACACGATCCGCCACAAAGTACCCATGCCGTTCAAACTGAAACTTGTCGTCCGGCTTGGCATTGGCCAGTGACGGCTCCACGATGGCCGTCACCACCTTCAGGCTGTTCGGGTTCAGGCTTTCGATGAAGTCCTTGCCGCCCGCGTCGGGGTGGGCGTCCAGGAACAGGCGGTCGTACATGCGCACTTCGGCGTTCACGCCGTCGGCCACGCCCACCCAGGTGATGGCGGCTTTCACCTTCACGCTGTCGGCGCCGGGTGTGCCGCTCTTGGTGTCAGGCACCACGGTGGCCAGCACTTCGGTGATGTTGCCGTCAGCGTCCTTGGTGCAGCCGGTGCATTCAATAACGTAGCCGCCCTTCAGGCGCACCTTATTGCCGGGGAAGAGTCGCTTGTAGCCCTTGGGCGGCACTTCTTCAAAGTCTTCGTGTTCGATCCAGACTTCCTTGCCGATGGTGAAGTGGCGCACGGGGCTTTCAACACCCTCGGGCGCTGCACCAGAAGACGCGCCATGCGGCGCGTGTGGCAGTGCGGGCAGGCTGCAGGGCTCCAGGTGGCCGGCGCCCATCACGTCGTCCCAGTTGGTCAGCACGAGTTTGACGGGGTTGAGCACGGCCATACCTCGGTGGGCCTTCAACTCCAGGTCTTCGCGCAGGCATCCTTCCAGCGTGCTGTAGTCGATCCAGCTGTCGGACTTGGTCACTCCAATGCGTTCGGCAAAGGTCTGGATGGACGCGGGTGTGTAGCCACGGCGTCGCAGGCCCACGATGGTGGGCATGCGGGGGTCGTCCCAGCCGCTGACTTTATGGTCGTACACCAGCTGGGCGAGCTTGCGCTTGCTGGTGATGACGTAGGTGAGGTTCAGGCGCGCAAACTCGTACTGTTTGGGGGCGGGGTTTGCCAGCAGGCCGCCTTCGCACAAGCGGTCCATCAGCCAGTCGTAGAAGGGGCGCTGGTCTTCAAACTCCAGCGTGCACAGGCTGTGGGTGATCTGCTCCAGCGCGTCCTCGATGGGGTGCGCATAGGTGTACATGGGGTAGATGCACCAGGTGTCGCCCGTGTTGTGGTGGGTGGCGCGGCGGATGCGGTAGATGGCCGGGTCGCGCATGTTGATGTTGGGGCTGGCCATGTCGATCTTGGCGCGCAGCACCATCGATCCATCCTCATGCTGGCCGTCGCGCATCTCGCGGAAGATGCGCAGGTTTTCCTCTGGCGTGCGAGTGCGGAAGGGGCTGTCCACACCGGGCTTGCTGAAGTCGCCGCGGTTGGCGCGCATTTGTTCGGTGGTTTGCTCGTCCACGTAGGCGTGACCGGCTTCGATCAGGTATTCAGCCGCGCGGTACATGAAGTCGAAGTAGTCGCTGGCCTGGTACAGGTTGCTTTCGCCGCCGTTGTTCCAGCTAAAGCCCAGCCATTGCACCGAATCTTTGATGCTGTTGACGTATTCGGTGTCTTCTTTTTCGGGGTTGGTGTCGTCAAAGCGCAGGTGGCACACGCCGTCGTAGTCGCGCGCCAGGCCAAAGTTGATGCAGATGCTTTTGGCGTGGCCCACGTGCAGATAGCCGTTGGGTTCGGGCGGGAAGCGGGTGCGGATCTTGGCGGGGTCGGGCTCGCCCTGGGCGTGGTGGGCGGCGTCGCCGGGGGTGCCTGCCCAGCGGCGGGTGGCGTAGGTGCCTTTTTCCAGGTCGTTTTCGATGATCTGGCGCAGAAAGTTGCTGGGCTTGGTGGTTTCAGGGGCCGCGGCGGTGGTGTTGGCGGCTGTATTGGCGGGGGAGGGGGTGCTCATCCGGCCATTTTAGGCGTCGGTTTCGTGAAGCTTTACGCGGTGAAACAAGTGCGTGTACGTCCAGACACAACATAAAGGCACTTTTATGCCATCCTTTCTCCTACTTGGCGCGTTATGTGCCGGTGGGGCAGATCAAATTGGCTGGCTGCTCTCGCACAAACAGGAGATTTCCATGACGAAAAACCGTTCTATCTATGCTGTGGCCGCGTCGGCTGGCGTGGCGTTGGCCTTGTTGGCCGGTGCTGGCGCCGCCCAGGCCCGCGACGTGAATTGGTCCATTGGCATTGGCGTGCCTGGTGTGGTGGTGGGTGCCAGCAATGGTGGCTTCTACGCGCCAGCACCGGTGTATGTGGCACCCCGCCCCATTTACTACGCCCCACCACCACCTGTGTACTACGCGCCACCCCGGCCTGTGTATTACGCTCCCCCTGCGTACTACGGCCCACCCCCAGCGGTGTACTACGGCCATGGTCACCATGGGCACGGCCATCGGGGCCGCGGGCGTGACGGGTACGGTTACCGTTAATCCGTCAACCGCCACAGTTTTGTAACCATCCTCTTGGGCGCTAGTCGCTCATAGGCAGCGTCTTTGCACAGGCTGCCTTTTACAGCGGCCCTTCGGGGCCGCTTTTCTTTGGGCTTTCTTCTTTGAGCGTTCTTCTTTGGGCGCTTTAGTGTGCGGCGGCAGCGCTTGGCGTGCGCCGCATAATTCCGCACTTTGGCCTGCCACCGTGGCAGGCACGCCGCTTCGGAGAATCTGCTTGTGACCCCAAAGAAAACCGTTTTTGTGCTGAATGGCCCCAACCTCAACCTTCTGGGCACGCGCGAGCCTGCGGTGTATGGGGCCCATACGCTGGCCGACGTGGAAAAGCTCTGCGAAGACGCCTGCCAGCGACACGGCTTTGCGCTTCGCTTTCACCAGAGCAACCACGAAGGTGCTTTGGTCGACTGGATTCATGAGGCGGGCCGCCTGCATGCAGCGGGCGAACTTGCCGGTGTAGTCATCAACGCCGGGGCCTACACCCACACCAGCATTGCGCTGCACGATGCCACCAAAGGCACGGGCATCACGCTGATTGAGCTGCACATCAGCAACGTGCACGCGCGTGAGGCGTTTCGCCACCACTCGTACATGGCGGCAGCAGCCAAGGCGGTGATGTGCGGCTTTGGGGTGCTGGGCTATGGCCTGGCCATTGACGGCCTGGCGCAACTGCTGGCGCAGCAACCGCCTGCAGCCTGACTGCCGAACCCACGCGGGTAAACAGTGATGGCCTCGTTGCCCATTCCGTTGGAGGTGCCTGAAGACGAGGTCGAGATTACCGCCATGCGGGCCCAGGGCGCGGGCGGGCAAAACGTCAACAAGGTATCGAGCGCGGTGCATTTGCGCTTCGTCGTGGCGGCATCGTCGCTGCCCAACGGCGTGAAGGAACGCCTGCTGGCCTTGCGCGACAGCCGCATCACGCAAGAAGGCGTGGTGGTCATCAAGGCCCAGCAGTACCGCAGCCAAGAGCAAAACCGCGCAGATGCCATTGCGCGGCTGAACGCCCTCGTCAACACCGTGGCCGTGCCGCCGCGGGTGCGCAGGGCTACCAAACCCACCTATGGTTCGCAACAGCGGCGGCTGCAAGGCAAAGCCCAGCGGGGTGAAACCAAGGCGTTGCGGGGGCGTGTGCGAGATGGCTCTTGAATCGCCGCGCGGTTGATGTGGGCTGGATTGGCACCATGGGTGGAACAATCTGTCTGCCTTGCAGGGCTTGGTACAGGGGGGCATCGGGCCTACATTCATGGCATTCACGGATGAAACTGCCATGACCGCTGCTGACCACACTCCTTCTTCCCCCACCGTTCCGGCCCTGTTCGTATCGCATGGCGCGCCGCTGTTTGCGGTGGACGCCGGCACCACCGGCCCCGCGCTCACGCAATGGGGCCAAAGCCTGCGGGCGCAATACCCCGATTTGCGTGGCGTGGTCATCATGTCGCCGCACTGGATGGCGCGCTCGGCACAGATCATGACAGGCCCGAAGCCCGCCACGTGGCACGACTTTGGCGGTTTTCCACCCGCGCTGTATGAGCTGCAATACCCCGCACCCGGCGCGCCTGCGCTGGCGCAAGAGGTGCTTGATCTGCTGCAGGCTGCCGGTGTGGCGGCGCAGGGCGATGCCGCGCGCCCCTTTGACCATGGCGCCTGGGTGCCGCTCATGCACTTGTTCCCCCAGGCCGATGTGCCCGTGGTGCAGGTAGCGCTGCCTGTGGGGGCAGGCCCGGCCGAGGTGTATGCGCTGGGCGCCGCCTTGCGCAGCCTGCGAAGCCAGGGCGTGCTGGTGGTGGGCTCGGGCAGCATGACGCACAACCTGGCCGAGTTCTTTGGTGGCGAGCGTGCGCCTGCGCCCTATGTGCTGGAGTTCAGCCGCTGGATTGAGGACGCGCTGGGCCGTGGCGACATGGCCGCGCTGCTCAACTACCGCAGCCAAGCCCCGCACGCCAGCCGCGCGCATCCCACCGAAGACCATTTCCTGCCCATCTTCTTCGCGCTGGGGGCTGCGGGCGACGACCTGCATGCCAATTACCTGAGCCGCGAGGTGATGTACAGCATGCTGTCGATGGACGCATTTGCCCTGGAGCCGGTGCACTGACGCATTGGCTAAATCTTTCTTAGCAAAAAAGGCCCCTGGCGCTTGTCTATGCTCAATCTACCGCTCCCATTTTTGCAGCGCCCCGCCGCTGCCACCACAGCCCGCCCCTGGCTACTCGTGTTGATGCACG
The DNA here is from genome assembly GCA_039593925.1 of Acidovorax sp. Taxonomy (GTDB): domain Bacteria; phylum Pseudomonadota; class Gammaproteobacteria; order Burkholderiales; family Burkholderiaceae_C; genus Acidovorax. The sequence continues at coordinate 4,180 of JBCNOJ010000053.1, read as the reverse complement.
GTGTGGGCAGCAACGAGCAGGACCTGTTTGGCCTGGCGCCACACATCCCCGCGCAATTCCATGTGCTCAGCCTGCGCGCGCCTTTTCGCATGGGGCCAGGTTCTCACGCATGGTTTGACTTTTCCATAGAGCCCAACGGTGACCGCACCATCAACGAGGCGCAAGAGGCCCAAAGCCGCGCGTTGGTGGCGCAGGTGGTGGAATCTGCGGCGGAGCAGCTGGGCATTCCGCCCGAGCGCGTGGTGGTGGGGGGCTTCAGCCAGGGCGGCATCATGGCACTGTCGCTGCTGCTGACACGGCCCGAGCTGCTGCAAGCAGGCATGGTGTGGCACAGCCGGCTGCTGGCGCAGGTGGTGCCGCTCACGGCGCCCGGCGATGCGCTGCGTGGAAAGCAACTTTGGCTCAGCCACGGCACACACGACAATGTCATCCCCCTGGCCCACGCCCAGGCCATTGCACAACACATGGCGCCGCTGCCGGTGGCAGTGACGTACCGCGAGTTCCCTGGTGCGCACGAAATTCGCCCGGCAGAGCTTGCGGCCACGGTGGCGTGGCTGGAGTCCCTGTCTACACCACCCTCAGCTTGAGGGGCGCACGGAGCAATCTACATCGCGTTACGCAGGTCGCCGCCTCAGGGCATTCAATGGGCGAGGGGAACGCTTGGCCCCGCACCCTGTCGGACCAGAGGTGTGCCTGTTTTTGAGGAGACCCGATGCCTGATCGCGATACTGCTGAATTCCGCCCCACCGCCGACTGTGCCTCCCCTGGAATATGGAGCGTTGTGACTGTGCTGCTGGTGGGGGTGGCCGCGGCAGCGGCGCTGTGGTGGTTCTGGCTGCGCACCCCAGAACCCCCGGCCACGCCGCCCGCAGCGGTGGCTGTACCCGAGGTGCCTGCCGCCCCGCCGCCCATGCCGGAGGCATCAGGCCCGCAGCACCCTGTGGATGCCTTGGCGCCCGCCGACGCCGAGCTTCCTGCACTGGCCGAATCCGATGCGCGCGTGACAGCCTTGCTGGCTGAACTGGTGGGGCGCGACAAGCTGGCGGCCTACTTGGTGACGGATGGCTTTGTGCGCCGCGTGGTGGCCACGGTAGACAACCTGGGTCGCGCCCAAGCCCCCGCGCGCATGTGGCCCGTGCAGCCCACGGCACAGCGGTTTCTGGTGGATGCCGATGGCGATGAACCCACCACCATTGCTGCTGCCAACACCGCACGCTACAGCGCCTTTCTTGCATTTGCCGAGGCGGTGCCCCTGGACGCGGCGGTGGCGCTGTATGCGCGCCTTTACCCGCTGTTTCAGCAAGCCTATGAGGAGCTGGGCTACCCGCGCCGCTACTTCAATGACCGCCTGGTGGCTGTGCTGGACCACCTGCTTCTGGCGCCTGAACCGCAGTTGCCGCTGCAGGTCAAGCGCACGCCGGTGAACACCGAACTGCCGGACCCGCGCCCATGGGTGCGGTATGAGTTTGTAGACCCCGCGCTGCAGTCACTCTCCAGCGGGCAGAAGATTCTGGTGCGCATGGGGCTGGCCAATGAGGTGCGCGCCAAGGCCCTCATCCGCGACCTGCGCAAGCGGGTGGCTGCGAGCCAGTTGCCGCCGCCTGCGCCGCGATAGTTGGGGGCTTCGGAAATTGGCTCAGCCACGAGCGTGTGGCAGCGGTAACGCCGTCTTGTAGCGCACCTGCTTGAGCGCAAAGCTGGAGCGAATTTTCTCCAGCCCCGGGATCGGCGAAAGCTGCTCCAGGATGAACCGCTCCAGCGCCGCAATGTCGGGCAACGCCACGCGGATGAGGTAGTCGGAGTCGCCGCTCATCAGGTAGCACTCCATCACCTCGTCGTGCTCGGCAATGCGCCGTTCAAAGTCGGCCAGTGCTTCCTTGCTCTGCGTCTTCAGGCTGATGCTGATAAACACATTCAGCCCCAGCCCCAGCGCCGCCGCGTTGGCCAGGGCCACATAGCGGGCAATGACGCCCGCCGCCTCCAGCGCCTTGACCCGTGCCAGGCAGGGAGAGGGCGACAGGTGCACGCGCCGCGCCAGCTCCACATTGGAGAGCGACCCATCGGCCTGCAACTCGGCCAGGATGCGCAAATCAGTCACGTCAAGCTTCATATGCTGATATTTCTTATTGATGCAGCATATTGTGCTTTTGAAGTCGCCATAAATGCGCGTTTCGGCATCACATTTTTGCCGAACCCTTCTACAGTGTGCTCCCATGAACGCCCCACTGCCCCCCCACCTCCTCAGCCCCCAGGACACCCTGGCCGACATCGACCCGCAAGAGACCGCCGAATGGCGCGACGCCTTCCTGGCCCTGGTGGCCACCGAAGGCCCCGAGCGCGCGCGGTTTGTGCTGCAGGAGCTGGTGCGCTTGGCCCGCACCCAGCGTGTGGGCTGGCAGCCGCAGCTCAACACGCCGTATGTGAACACCGTGGCGGCCCAGGCGCAGCCCACCTTCCCGGGCGACCTGGCCATTGAGGAGCGGCTGGCGTCGCTGATGCGCTGGAACGCGCTGGCCATGGTGGTGCGGGCCAACCAGGCCTACGGCGAGCTGGGCGGGCACATCGCCAGCTACGCCAGTGCGGCCGATCTGTTTGAGAGCGGCTTCAACCACTTCTTCCGCGCCCGCGAAGGCGTGGGCGAGGGCCAGCACCGGGGCGATTTGGTGTTCTTCCAGCCGCACAGCGCACCGGGCGTGTATGCGCGGGCGTTTCTGGAAGGGCATTTGACGGAGAACGACCTGCAACACTACCGGCAGGAAATCACCGCCCCCAGCGCAGGCGCGCAAGGCCTGTCGAGCTACCCGCACCCGTGGCTCATGCCGGACTTCTGGCAGTTCCCCACCGGCTCCATGGGCATCGGCCCCATCAGCAGCATCTACCACGCGCGCTTCATGCACTACCTCACGCACCGCAATCTGCTCAACTGCGAGGGGCGCAAGGTGTGGGGCGTGTTTGGCGATGGCGAGATGGATGAGCCCGAATCCATGAGCGCCCTGACCCTGGCCGCGCGCGAGGGCCTGGACAATCTCGTCTGGGTGGTCAACTGCAACCTGCAGCGGCTGGACGGCCCCGTGCGCGGCAACGGCCGCATCATCGACGAGCTGGAGCGCTTGTTTGCCGGTGCGGGATGGAACGTGGTCAAGCTCGTCTGGGGCAGCGACTGGGACGGCATGTTTGCCCGCGACCTGACTGGCGCGTTGGTGCGCACTCTGGAAAGCACGGTGGACGGCCAGATGCAGACCTTTGCCGCCAAGGACGGCCGCTTCAACCGCGACAACTTCTTTGGCCAAAGCCCTGAGCTGGCCGCGCTGGCCCAGGGCATGACGGACGAGCAGATCGACCGGCTCAAGCGCGGCGGGCACGATCTGGTGAAGATCCACGCGGCCTACGCCGCTGCCGCTGCGCACAAGGGCCAGCCCACAGTGATCCTGGCCCACACCAAGAAGGGCTACGGCATGGGCACGGCCGGGCAGGGCAAGATGACCACGCACAGCCAGAAGAAGCTGGACGACACCGACCTCATCGAGTTCCGCAACCGTTTCAACCTGCCGCTCACCGACGAGCAGGCGACCAGCCTGGCGTTCTACAAGCCTGCCGAAGACAGCCCCGAGATGCAGTACCTGCGCCGCCACCGCCAGCAGCTGGGCGGCTACCTGCCACGGCGCCAGACGGCTTGCGATGTGCTGCCCGTGCCGCCCCTGGCCAGCTACGCCCAGTTCGCGCTGCAGGCCGATGGCAAGGAGATGAGCACCACCATGGCCTTTGTACGCATGCTGGGCACGCTGCTGAAGGACGCCACTTTAGGCCCGCGCATCGTGCCCATCGTGGCCGACGAGGCGCGCACCTTCGGCATGGCCAACCTGTTCAAGCAGGTGGGCATCTACAGCAGCGTGGGCCAGCGCTACGCGCCCGAGGACATCGGCTCGGTGCTGAGCTACCGCGAGGCGCTGGACGGGCAGATTCTGGAAGAGGGCATCAGCGAAGCGGGTGCGATTGCAAGCTGGACGGCTGCAGCCACCAGCTACAGCGTGCACGGCCTGGCCATGCTGCCGTTCTACATCTACTACTCCATGTTCGGCTTCCAGCGTGTGGGCGATGCCATCTGGGCGGCGGCCGACCAGCGTGCGCGCGGCTTCTTGCTGGGCGGCACCTCGGGCCGCACCACGCTGGGCGGCGAGGG
>JBCNOJ010000529.1:0-2996 GCA_039593925.1 Acidovorax sp. | reverse complement strand
GCTGCAGGGCCTGCACCTGCGCGCGCTGGAGATTCCCACGCACCCGCGCCATGGCTTGTCGCTCGACGCGCTGCAACTGGCGCTGGACACCCAGCCGGTCAAGGCCGTGATGATCGTCCCCACGCTCAGCAACCCGCTGGGCAGCTGCATGCCGCAGGCGGAGCGCAAGCGCTTGGTGCAAATGGCGGCGCGCTATGACATGGCGGTGATCGAGGACGCGATCTACAACGACCTGGTGGAGGTGGATGAGATGCGCCGCACCGTCAAGTCGTATGACACCACCGGTCATGTGATGCTGTGCGACTCGTTTTCCAAGACGCTGGCGCCGGGCCTGCGCCTGGGCTGGCTGGAGGCCGGCCGCTGGGCCGACAAGCTGCGCGCCATCAAGGACCTGCAGGCCGGCGGCCAGTCCGCTGTGCTGGAGCTGGCGCTGGCCGACCTCATCACCCAGGCGGGCCACGCCGCCGCCATGCGCCAGCTGCGCGCGGCCGTGGCAGCGCGCATCGACGAGGTGCGCCGCATCATTGCCGCGCACTTTCCGCAGGGCACGCGCGTGAGCGACCCGCCCGGCGGCCTGCTGCTGTGGCTGGAGCTGCCGCGTGCGCTCGATTCGGTACAACTGCACGAAGCCTGCCTGGCCCGGCAGATCCTGATCGCGCCCGGTACGGTGTTCAGCGCCAGCGGGCGGTTTCGCAACTGCCTGCGCATCGGCGTGGGCGGCGACTGGTCGCCCGCCCACCTGGAGGCCCTGCGTACTGTGGGGGACATGGCGTGCCAGATGCTGCAAAGCGGGGCACCCCGCAAGGCAGCTTGATTGTGGTGTTTTAATCAACACGAAATTCGTGTTGCACGAAGTTCGTGTAATATTTGACCCATGAAAAACATCACCGTGACCATGGACGACGCCGTTGCCGAATGGGTGCGCGTGGAAGCCGCCAAGCGCGGCAGCAGCGTGTCGCGCCTGCTCGGTGAATGGCTGGCCGAAAAGATGCGCCAGGAAGACGCCTACGCCCAGGCCATGCGCGAGGCGCTGGGGTTTGAATCCTGGGGCGCGTCCAGCGGGCCTTATGTGCCGCGCGAAACCCTGTTTCTGCGCTGAACGAGGCAGAACGCATGGCCACCGCCCCCATCTTTGTCGATACCGAAATCCTGCTCGCCAGCGTGGACGACCGCGATGCTGAGCGCCAGACGCGGGCGCGTGAATGGATCAGCTTTTGCTGGCAGACGCGCAGCGGCCGCATCAGCTCGCAGGTGCTCAACGAGCTGTACAACCAGGCCATCCAGCGTTTTGATGGCCCACAGGTGCTGCAGCAGGTGCGCGCCCAGGTGCGCCGCCTGCGCGTGTGGCTGCCGCCGCACCTGGACTCCTACACCGTGGACGGCGCCTGGGACCTGCAGGACCGCTACCGCCTGGGCTACTGGGATGCACTCATTCTCTCGTCCGCCCACCAGCAAGGCTGCCGCTACCTGCTGACCGAGGCACTGCCGCACGATCAGCCGATGGACGCCGTGCGCCCCATCAACCCTTTCCTTGTCACCCCCAACGAACTGGACACCACCGAATGACTACTCCCGCGTCGTCTCCCCTCCAGGCCCTGGCCCGCATCCGCCCTGACGTGCGCGCGATGCATTCCTATGTCGTGCAGCCGTCCACCGGCATGCTCAAGATGGACGCGATGGAGAACCCCTTCCGCCTGCCCGCACATTTGCAGGCCGCGCTGGGCCAGCGCCTCGGCGCGGTGGCACTCAACCGCTACCCCGGCGACCGCATTGCCGACCTGAAGGCAGCCCTGGCGCAGTACGCGGGCATGCCAGAGGGCTATGGCATCGTGCTGGGCAACGGCTCGGATGAACTCATCACCCTGCTGGCGTTGGCCTGCGCACAGCCCGTGGACCAGGATGGAAGGGGCCAGCGCGCCACCATGCTAGCGCCCATGCCCGGTTTTGTGATGTACCCGCTGTCGGCGCAGCTGCAGGGCCTGGACTTTGTCGGCGTGCCGCTCACGCCCGACTTTGAACTGGACGAACCCGCCATGCTGGCCGCCATCGCTCAGCACCAGCCCGCCATCACCTACATCGCCTACCCCAACAACCCCACGGCCACGCTGTGGGATGAGGGCGCGGTGCAGCGCATCATCGACGCTGCGGGCGCGCAGGGCGGCATCGTGGTCATGGACGAGGCCTACCAGCCCTTTGCCAGCCGCACCTGGATCGACCGCATGCGCGCCGAGCCCGCACGCAATGCGCACGTGCTGCTCATGCGCACGCTCAGCAAGTTTGGCCTCGCGGGCGTGCGCCTGGGCTACCTCATCGGGCCGTCGGTGTTCGTGAGCGAGATCGACAAGGTGCGCCCGCCCTACAACGTGAGCGTGCTCAACTGCGAGGCCGCGCTGTTTGCACTGGAGCATGCCGACGTGTTTGCCGCCCAGGCCGCCGAAATCCGTGCCGAACGCACCACGCTCATCGCCGCGTTGCGCCAGATGCCGGGTGTCGAAAAGTGCTGGGACAGCGAGGCCAACATGGTTTTGATCCGCGTGGCGGATTCCGCCAAGGCCTACGAGGGCATGAAAAACCGCAAGGTCCTCGTCAAGAACGTTTCTACAATGCACCCATTGCTGGCCAACTGCCTGCGCCTCACGGTAGGCAATGCCGAAGACAACGCGCAGATGCTGGCCGCACTCCAAGCCTCCCTATGACTTCCTCCGCACTCGTACCTTCCGCCCCATCGGCCGACCCGATGGCCGACCGCATTGCCGAGGTCAACCGCAACACCGCCGAGACGCGCATCAGCGTGCGCATCAACCTCGACGGCACCGGCCAGGCCAAGCTCTCCACCGGCATCGGCTTCTTCGACCACATGCTCGACCAGATCGCCCGCCACGGGCTGATCGACCTCGACATCGACTGTGAAGGCGACCTGCACATCGACGGCCACCACACGGTGGAAGACGTGGGCATCACCCTGGGCCAGGCCTTTGCGCGTGCCGTGGGCGACA